>RFXV01000049.1 GCA_009921445.1 Flavobacteriia bacterium | reverse complement strand
CCCATGACCGGATGAAGCCGAAGATGGCTGAATTCATCAAGGAGCGAGCGGATTGGCTTTGGGGAAAGGAACTCGTCGCCACCGGTCGCACCGCAGAACACATGGAGCAGGCACGATTCAAAGTGCCTATCCACCATCTGAGCCAGGGACGCAGTGGCGGCTATCAGGAGATCATTGAAATGGTGCAGAATGGCTCGGTCGAAATGGTCTTTTTTTTCCGTGACCCCAGCCTTCGGGCATCGGATCATCCGGACATCGAGGCCTTGGTGGCCATGGTCCTGGAACAAGATATTCCCATGGCGTCCAATCCAGCTTCTGCTGAATGGCTCATCCTCGGGCAGATCAAGATGAAGTCCTCCAGAAAGAATTGACCCATGGCGATACGCGGCCTCATATTCGATCTCGATGGCGTATTGGTGGACTCGGCCCGCTATCATTTCGAGGCGTGGAAAAAGCTTGCAGCCTCCTTAGGGATCGATTTCACCTTAGAGCAGAACGAAGAACTCAAGGGGATCAGCCGAGCAGATTCACTGAAGAAAATAATGAACTGGGGCGGCCTTGAACTCAGCGACCAGGCATTTTCGGATGCCATGGAACGCAAGAACACTTGGTATCTCGAGCTCATTCAGGGCATGTCTCCTAAAGAGGCACTCCCGGGCAGCAGGGCCTTTATAGAATCGGCCAAAGGCACCTACGGTCTGGCCTTGGGCTCAGCGAGCAGAAATGCCCGAAGCATCCTGCAGCGGGTGGAACTTCTCTCCTTCTTTGATGCCCTGGTCGACGGCAATGACACCAACCGATCCAAACCCGATCCTCAGGTATTCCAGCTGGCGGCAGAACGATTGGGCCAAAAACCAGAGGAATGCGTGGTCTTTGAAGATGCAGTGGCCGGAGTGCAGGCTGCGAAGGCTGCAGGAATGCGAGTTATCGGCGTGGGAGCGCCGGACGTTCTGCATCAAGCCGATGCGGTGATCGATGGCTTCTCTGGATTTGGACCAAAGGAAATGGAGCGACGATTGATGGCTGTCTGATGGAGCATTACCTAAAGACCGATGAATGGCGGATCATCGAATCGGGTTTTCATCCCGAATTCGCCGAGTGTTCGGAAGCCATATTCTCCATCGGAAATGGCCGCATGGGCCAACGGGCGAATTTTGAAGAAGGCTACGGCGGCCAGAGTCTGCAGGGAAGTTATGTGGCGGGTGTCTACTATCCGGACAAAACGCGTGTGGGCTGGTGGAAGAATGGGTACCCGGAGTACTTCGCGAAGGTGCTCAACAGCGTGAATTGGATCGGACTCGACATTGAGATCGAGGGAGAACGACTGGACTTGAATGCAGCGGAAGTGCTTCAGTTCGAAAGGGAGCTGGACATGAAGCGCGGAGTGCTCAGCCGGCAATTCCAATTGCGTTTTCCTTCAGGTAAGGAGATCGAGGTCTCAGCGGTGCGTTTTGTGAGCATGCGTCGGGATGAGGTCGGCGCCATTCGTTATGGAATGAAGGCATTGAATTTCACCGGACAGGCGCGGATCATTCCGTTCTTGGACTTCGATGTGGTCAACCAGGACAGCAACTACGACGAGAAATTCTGGGAAGAAGTGGAGCGCCGAACAGGTAGCCAGAAGGCGGCGATCGTTGCGCGCACCAAGAAGCTTGATTTTCAGCTTGCCTCTGCCATGCGGTATGAATGGTGGACAGGTGACAAGATCCAGACACTCTACCCAGAAACCATCGAGCGCGATAAGTACGTCGCCAATTCCTTCGAAGTGACCTTGGAGGAGGGACAAGACAATTGCCTCTACAAATACGCTTCCGTGTGTTCATCCATGAACCATGCACCTTCAGCTTTGCTGGATACGGCCGATGAACGGGCCTCCGAGGCACGCCGTGCAGGATTCGATGTGCTATTGCAGGAACATACCGACCATTGGGCGGCCCAGTGGGAGAAGAGCGATATCCGCATAAAGGGCGATGCTTCGGCTCAACAGGGGATCCGCTTCAACATCTTCCAGCTCCACCAGACCTATACTGGAGAAGACGAGCGACTCAACATCGGACCCAAGGGATTCACAGGGGAGAAATACGGTGGCAGCACCTATTGGGATACAGAGGCGTATTGCCTGCCTTTTTATTTGTCCACTGCGCCTCAAAAGGTGGCGAAGAACCTCTTGGTCTACCGTTATGATCAGTTGGGCAAGGCGATAGAGAATGCAGCGAAGCTCGGTTTCGAAAACGGTGCTGCTCTCTATCCTATGGTCACCATGAACGGGGAGGAATGCCACAACGAATGGGAGATCACATTCGAGGAGATCCACCGCAACGGAGCCATTGCCTTTGCGATCTATGATTATATCCGCCACACACTGGACGCGTCCTATCTGTTCGAGGGCGGACTTGAAGTACTCACGGGCATCGCGCGCTTCTGGTTTCAGCGGTTCCATTACAGCCAGCGCAAGAGGGCCTTCGTCATGCACGGAGTGACCGGCCCCAATGAATACGAGAACAACATCAACAACAATTGGTACACCAATTACATCGCTGCCTGGTGTATGCGTTATACGGCGGATTGTTTCGATCGTTGCAAGCAAGAGGATGCCAAGCGAACCGAAGCCCTTTCTTCCCGCTTGGACTGGAGCAAAGAGGAGGGCATGCAGTGGAGGGACCGGGCGGATCGGGTCTACTTGCCACAGGACGAGGAGCACGGGGTCTTCGAGCAACACGAAGGCTTCATGGATAAAGAACTGGTCCCGGCAGAACGCCTGGATCCCGATGAAAGGCCGATCAATCAACACTGGTCCTGGGACCGCATCCTTCGCTCATGTTTCATCAAACAGGCCGATGTGCTGCAGGGCGTGTATCTCTTTTCGGAAGAGTTCGATCGGGAAACGCACGAACGGAATTTTGATTTCGCCTGGGAAAAATGGACAAGGCCTATGAGCTCTACCTGCGCACGGCGCGTTTGGACCTGGACGATTACAACAAGGAAGTTGCAGAAGGCCTTCATATCACCAGCATGGCAGGCACTTGGATGAGTGTGGTACAGGGCTTTGGCGGAATGCATTGGGTGGGCAGCGATCTGCATCTCGACCCGGCATTACCGGATCAGTGGACAGCCCTTGAATTCCACCTCCGGTTTCGGGGTGCCTTGCTTCGGGTGCAGGTGGAACCAACGAGAACGGAAGTACTTCATCTCTCGGGAGAAGCTGTGGAACTCAAGCTCTATGGCACAAAGCTGAAGTTGTCCGAAGGCAGCGCAGAACAGATCGAACGCCCATGAAAAAGCCTTTCATCCTTTTTTTGAGCTTGGTCAGCTTGGTCCAATCCTGTCAGCCCATCGGCCTGCAGAATTCTGCCATCCACGGGCTGGCCTCCACCATACAATTGCAATCGGGCATAACAGAAGTGCATTTGTCGGACTACTTTCTTTCCGCTTCATGGGACAGTCTGCGCTGGCCTGCAGGGATCACAGCCGAGACGATCGACTCTTCCACTGTTTTGCTCAGCGGCCAACCCATGGAGTTCGTTTCAAGCCTCGCCGTGTACTTCGGACCGATTCGCTACGATATTCCGGTATGTGCCGCATCCACCCAAACAGTTCAATGGACCATCGAGGAAATGGAACAAGCGAGTTCTGTACATCTTTTTGGAAGCTTCAATGCCTGGAACCGAGAAGCCCTTCAGTTGGAAAGATCGACTGCGGGCTGGGAGGTAGAACTGGAGTTGAAGCCCGGACAGTACGAATACAAGCTGATGGTGGACGGGAACGAAAAGACCGACCCCTCCAACGCGGATTCGGTGTCCAACGGCATGGGCGGATTCAATTCCGTGCTTCGTGTCGAGGAGTCGGGAGAACCTCCTGTTCCGGTTCGGGCCCTGACCCACGGCAAGAACTTCATCAGTCTGAATGCCATTCCTGACGACCAAGAGCTGCTGGTGCTTTGGGAGAACCATTTGTTGAATACCCGAAAGAGTTTTGAGGGCGGACAAGTGGTGCACAACATTCCGATCCCGGAACCGGCTTTTCGCTCGGGGCGCAGTCATATTCGTGTTTTCTGCTCGAGGAATGAGCAGAAAGGAAATGATGTGCTCATTCCATTGGAACGCGGAAATGTCGTTCGGGAGACTTCCCAATTGAACCGCTCCGACTGGCAAAGGTCCACCATGTATTTCATGATGATCGACCGCTTCCTGAATGGCGATACTTCCAACGACCATCAGGTGGAGGATCCGGAGGTGCACCCCAAGGCCAATTTTTACGGAGGAGATATCGCCGGTATCGACCAAAAGATCGAGGACGGTTTCTTCCGATCCCTCGGGATGAACACACTTTGGCTCTCTCCATTCACCAAGAACCCTGAGGACGCCTGGGGCCTTTGGGACAAGGGCGGTGTAACTACTAAGTTCTCTGGTTATCATGGCTATTGGCCGATCTCCAATGTGGTGCCCGATGGGCGTTTTGGCCGTCCCGAAGTCATTCGCGGCATGTTGGGATCGGCGCATGAACAGGAGATGAATGTGCTGCTCGACTATGTGGCCAATCACGTGCATCAGTCGCACCCGATCTATCAGGAGCATCCGGACTGGGCCACGGAGTTGTATTTGCCGGACGGCAGCCTGAATACCGAGCGCTGGGACGAACACAGACTCACTACCTGGTTCGACACCTTCATGCCCACCCTGGATCTGAGAAGGCAGGAGATCGTGGATCCCATGACCGACTCTGCTTTGGTCTGGGTAACAGAGTACGCGTTCGATGGCTTCCGCCACGATGCCACCAAACACATTTCTGAACGCTATTGGCGTACGCTCACATCCAAGATCAAACGGGTACTTCCGGAGCGCCGGATCTACCAGATAGGGGAAACCTACGGCTCACCGGACCTGATCGCCTCCTATCTGGGAAGTGGAATGCTCGATGCCCAGTTCGACTTCAATGTCTACGACGCAGCGGTTTCGGCTTTTTCAGGTGCTGAAGAGGTCGGGCCGGCCAGTGGGCGACTTGCGGAGAAACTTCAGCAAAGTCTGCAGTTCTACGGACACCACAACCTGATGGGCTACATCAGCGGCAACCAGGACCGGTCGCGTTTCATCAGCATTGCCTCAGGGGATGTCTCGCTCGGAGAAGATCAGAAACTGGCCGGATGGACACGGGTCATTCCCGTTCCTGGAGAAAAGGCCTACCAGCGACTCGCGCTGCTGCACGCATTCAATTTTGCCGTCCCTGGCATCCCCGTGGTCTACTACGGGGACGAATACGGACTCCATGGCGGCGGCGACCCCGACAACCGCAAGATGATGCGATTTGATGGGTACACTGATCTGGAACAGGCTCTGGTGCAGGATGTCCAAAAACTGGCAGAACTCAGAGGAGACAAGATGGCGCTGCTCTTTGGCGCCACGCAGATCGAAGCGATGGAAGAAGGCGTACTCATCATCCGCAGAAGCTATTTTGACCAAGAGGTCCTGATCCTGATCAATCCGACCGAGGAGCCTTTTGAATACACACTGGAGGACGAACGCCTGTCCCTCTTCGGCAGCCAAATGGACAGAACAGGCGACCAAACTATCATCCGACTGGCCCCACTTGATTTCGACTACCTCATAAATCCCTGACCAATGAAAAAGAGCCTCGTCCTTTTTTCTGCATGCATCCTGCTTTCCTGCCAGAGCCGAACAGACGCTCCAAGGCCAGAAAGTGCTGCCAGTCCAGCCCAGGAAACCAGACATCCCAACTGGGTGAAGAACGCCAATATCTATGAGGTGAATGTCAGGCAGTACACGCCCGAAGGCACTTTTGAGGCCTTTTCTGCGCATCTTCCACGACTCAAAGAACTCGGTGTGGACATCCTTTGGTTCATGCCGATCCAGCCCATCGGTCTGAAGAACCGCAAAACGGACAAGGAAGGCGATCCGGGCAGCTATTACAGCATCAGCGATTACACAGCTGTTCATCCCGATCTCGGTACAGTGGACGATTTCCGTCAACTGGTTGACAAGGCCCACGAAATGGGAATGTATGTGCTGCTGGATTGGGTGGCGAACCACACGGCTTTTGACCATCATTGGGTAGCGGAGCATCCGGAGTTCTACAGCAGCAAGGATGGGCAGTCGCCAGTAGTGGCCATGAACAACGAAGGCGGATCGACGGACTGGACCGACGTGGCCGACCTGAATTATGACAATGAGGGACTGCGAGAAGCGATGTTCCAGGAGATGGCTTGGTGGGTGAATGAATGCCATATCGATGGCTTCCGCTGTGATGTGGCCGGATTTGTCCCCTTTGATTTTTGGAACACCACCCGTCTTAGGCTCGAGGAGATCAAGCCGCTCTTCATGCTGGCTGAATGGGAAGATCCAAGACATATGGAGGCCTTCAACATGAACTACGGCTGGGAATTCCACCACATCATGAATGAGGTGGCCAACGGCCGTCAGGGAAAGGAGCAGATCAAGGCGTATCTCGAAAAGAACGACACCCTCTACTCCCAGGACGATATCCGCATGTATTTCACCACCAACCACGACGAGAATTCGTGGAATGGAACCGTATTCGAGCGAATGGGGCCACAACACCTGAACATGTTCGTTCTCGGAGCCACCCTTCCGGGAATGCCGCTGATCTACAGCGGGCAGGAAGCGGGCTTGGACCGCAAGCTGTCATTCTTTGGCAAGGACAGTATTGACTGGGCCAATGATGAGTATGTGTCATTCTATCGTCAGATGCTTGGGCTGAAACACGATCAGAAAGCCCTGTGGAATGGCAAATGGGGCGGATCACTGGAGTGGATCGAGACCTCCGACCCAGACCTCTTGTTCTACAAGCGGGACCGGGAAGGCAGCGAGATATGGGTGCTGATGAATCTGTCCAACGAACGCAGTATTTCCATTGCTGAAGAGTTGGCTCTTCTTCCAGAATACAGGTTGGAACTTTTGGAGACGAGCCCCGAGAACGGCGCCACCTCCGATGAAGAGGCACTCCCAGCTTCTGCCCATCGGATCTATATGGCAAAGTGATACCTTTCCTTTATGAAGGAAAGCCGTCCGTTCGATCGGGTGCTGGGGGGCATGGCTTGGGCTCTGTTCATTGCGTCCGCAGGAGTTTGGTGGACGCAGCAGGGGGACCTTCCCGAGCGCATCCCGATCCGTTTTGACTTCAGAGGAACTCCTGATGGATGGGGAGATCGCTCTACAGCCTGGATCCTATTTGTGGGTATCGGATTCGTCATGGGATTGATGGCCCTGATCTCCCGTTTTCTTCCCAAGGAGCAAATGAATTTTCCCGGTAAGGAAGATTTGGAGATCATGGAGGCCATGTATGCGAGATCCCGTACACTCTTGAACGGCATACAGTTGAGCATGAGCCTTTTGTTGATCTATATTCTGTACATGATCTGGATGGCGGCTCAGGAGATCCCAGATCCCCTTGCGCCTTGGAGTTGGGCCGTCATATTGCTGATCGTTGGACTGCCCATGGCCGTCTACTTTTATTCATATATCCAACTAAAGAAGAAATGAAGATCGCTCTGATCGCACACGACGGAAAGAAAGCAGACATGGTGGGCTTTGTCCGAGACCATCTTTCGCTTTTCCAGAGAGAGGACATCGAATTGATCGCCACAGGAACGACCGGCACTTTTGTCGAGAAAGCGGGACTGAGGGTGCACCGCATGTTGAGCGGCCCATTGGGCGGCGATGCCCAGATCGCAACGGAGGTGGCTGAAGGCCGAGTTCAGGCCGTATTCTTTTTTCGCGATCCTTTGGACAAACACCCCCACGAACCAGATGTTGCCATGCTGATGCGCTTGTGCGATGTGCACAATGTTCCTTTGGCCACCAATCCCGCCACAGCTCGGCTAATGTTCGAGGGTCTTTTGAAAGACTGAAAAAGCGTTAGCGGCATATGGCGCAATAACATGGCAAAATGAAAGTTCTGTAGCCAAAGCTTGTCTCTCCATGCATTTGCTCAGAAAGATCATGATCGTTTTGTTGGGCGCCACTTCCATACTGGGTGCGGCCATTTTCTTTATTGCTGATCCATCGCCCGATCATTTTGTCCAAGTGGTAGCTGAAGGCCAACAAACACCTTTAGGCCAGATCACAACAAGGAACACTGCTATTGGGGCATTCAAATCAGAGGTGGCATTCAATCATAAGATCAAAAGCGATCAAGGCAAGGCATTTTATGGATATGAATTGTCGATCTCAGGAAACGATCAATTGGATCGGATCGCCATCGGCATAACCAACAACCTGATCGCTCGGATGGAGATCTGGAACGGAAATAAGTTGATCGAACAGCAGGAACTCGGATTTGTCGGCAAGATGAGCTGGGGCGATGACCAAACCATGAGCCTGGCATTCTACGACCAGACGAACGCCCGGTATCCCGGACGCAGCCATATCTCTCTGCGCTTATTCTCGGGCAGAGGGTTCTTAGGAGATATAGCAAGCCTGCAGGTGGATCTGTCGGCTTATGGTGACCTGAGTGGAGAAAAGAGCATTGGAATCTTTGCCAGATCGCTGGACGCTGAACCCATAGCGCAACCCACATTTTCAGATCTCAAGATCTGGAAGAACTATGCAAGTTGGGATTGATGTTCCCGTAAGTGATGAAGCCAACAAAAAAAGCCCCGGTTCACGGGGCTTTTCTCTTTTCAATGCTTAGCTGATCAGTTGCGCTGAATGCTTCTTAGAGTGTGCGCACCCTCACTTGATATGCGCAGCAGGTACACTCCCTGAGCAAAGTCGGTGAGGTCGAAGAGCACTTCTTGTTTGCCTTGCACATTCTGCAAGCTCTGCTGCCGGATGCGGCGCCCCTGCATATCGATCAGTTCAAATTCGAAATCCCGTTTCCGGTTGGATTCCAACAGCACTCGGAACTGTCCATTGGTTGGATTCGGGAAGACTTCTATCCGGTTGCCCAGATCCTGTTCCAGCAGGCTGATGCCCCCAATGGTCACATCGAAGATCGTGTCCGAACTCCCACAGTCGTTGAATACGCGAAGGAGGACACTGTAGGTACCGTTCTGGAGATAGGTGGCCATGGCTACGGCGTTCGAATCAGAAGCTCCGTTTCCGAAATTCCAGTAGTAGCCCGTGGCTCCCAATATGCTGCTTGCATCGAAATCCACCATGGCTTCGGTCAGTGTAGTGGAAGACTGTATCCAGCTGAAGGTGATATTGGGCGTGGGCTGGTTGGGTGTGGTCAGCGTGAGCGGGCCAGCGAAACCACTGGTGTCGCTTGTGAGGCCACAGGTGTCCGCCACCCAGAAATCATAGGCAGTATTCGGATTCAGACCGGCAACTGTGAAGGGCTGTGTTCCAAAGGCGGTCATCCCGGTTCCGAGGGTGAAACCTGCTGGCCCGTATTCCAGAAGGGAACCGTTTCCAGTGCCTGTCCAGTCCAGGTCCACCGAGGTACAACTCGATGCCACTTGAGCAAAATTCGTAGGTGTGGCACAGCCCGGATTGGTACTTCCACCGTTGGTGATCATCACATCATCGATGGACATATCGCTCTCAAAGCTGCTTCCTCTTTCTCCAATGAATTTGATGCGTGTCACGCCTGTAGCTCCGCTCAGTGGAACCGTGCGCAAACGGAAGGTATCCGTACCCGAGTTCTGCTGCTGACCGATCAGGGTATCGATATATGTCCACCCAGAGCCAGAGTTCATTCCCACATACAGATTGCCCATGTTGCTTCCGTACATGTGGTAATAGAAATCGAGCTGTGGGTTTGATACACCAGAGAGATCGACCGGAACGGATACCAATCCAGCAGTATCGCCTTGGCTGCCTCCGCTGCACTCGAGGTACATATAAACTCCACCGGGGCTTCCCCAGAATGTATGGTCGTAGTGCGGCCCAGTATTGAAGGAATTCGAATTGCTTCCTGTGGATTCGAAGGCGACCCAATTGGGTGCAGAGGAAGAGCCAGAGGTTTCCCAGCAATTGGCAAGGCTTGGCCCCACACTTCCTGAGGTGAGCGATTCAAAATCCACAGTAAAGGGCACATTGACCGTAGCACAAAGGGTGCTGAAAGCGAATGGCCCGGTATAGTTGGAAGTGTCCACGCCATTGGGGCACAATTCAGCTACGTAGTACACATAGCCCGAAGCCGCATTCAAACCGGTCAGGTTGAACGGATTGGAGTTGGTGACAATGGTCGTGCCGAGGGTACCTGACCCTTGAACATAGCCTGTCGGACCGTAGTCCACGATCCATGTGCTTGCTCCGGGTGAGCCTTCTGTCCAGCTCAGTGAAGCGGAATTAGTGCTCGGCATGGCGTTGAGCCCTGTCGGGTTTGGACAAGCCGGGGGCACGCAATTCGGTGTGAAGGTGTTGAAGACGGTATTGGCAGTGAAGGCGTTGCCAGGTGTATGGGTAAATATCGCCATACCCTGTGGATCATTTACTGTGAATCCAACTTCCTGTGTCCAGGAGCCCAAAGTGTGTACGACGATCTGCACCGGTAGGTTCGGGCAGAGATAGACTGTGTCCGGACCATAGCTGCTGCCGGTGACAAAGCCAGCCCCAAAGGTTCCCGCCGTAGAACTGCCCTGACTGAAGGCCAGTACATTGCCATTCCAGCCGTCTCCGAAAGAATCGATCATATCAATGGTGTAAGGGCACTTGTCCTGCTCTTGGCAGGCAGGAACAGCAAAGGTTTCAGGCCCAACAAAGAAGGAGCTGTCCGTTCCGTTCGGACAGAGTTCCGAAACGAAGAATTGGTAGGCGATACCAGGAGAAAGTCCGGGCAGCACGGCTGTGTCGTTGGTCACCGTGATCAGGGTTCCGCTTCCCTGAGGAGTTCCTACCGGAGCGTATTCAATGAACCAAGTATTCGCTCCTGTACTTCCCGCAGTGAAATAGACGGTGGCTGAGGAGGTGTCCACAGACAGCACAGTTGGATTGACGGGCGACGCGCAAGAAGGGGTGTCACAATTGCTCATGAAACTAGTGAACACTGTTCCGCCAGAGAAGGTGTTTCCTGGTGTGTGGGTATAGACCACGCTTCCGTTCGGGTCTGTGATGGTGAAGCCGACTTCCTGCGTCCAGCTTCCGAGGGTAGACACCACGACCTGGCTCTGAAGGTTGTCGCAGAGATAAATGGTATCCGGTCCGAATGTCGACCCTGTATTGAAGCCCTGCCCAAAGGTGCCTTGTGTGGTGCCGCCTTGCTGTATGGCCAGGACGTTTCCATTCCATCCGTCTCCAAAGCTGTCGAACATATCGATGACAAAGGGACAACGGTTGTTCGCTGCACAGATGGAGGTCGTGAAATTGATCGGGCCCACGAACAAGGAGGTGTCTCCGTTGGAACAGATCTCGGCCACATAGTAGTCGTAGCTCGTCGAAGCCAGCAGGCCGGTGATGGCAGCGGTGTCGTTTGCCACAATGCTCGATGTTCCGGTTCCCTGAGTGAATCCAGCGGGTCCGTATTCGATCAGCCAATTGGTGGCAGCGCTATTTCCAGCCGTCCAGAAGGCGTCGGCCTGGGTGGTGCCGATATTGGTCACACCGGCCAGAGATGGCTCAGGGCAGGCAGGTATTTCATCCAAACGGATGTCGTCCAAAGACATGTCCCCGGTGAAGCTTGAGCCACGGATTCCAGTGAATCGAACGATGATGCTGCCCGAATATCCGGTCAGTGGAATGGAGGTTTTGATCCAAGGGTCACTACCTGCACTCTGCTGCTGTCCTGTGATCGACCACAGTCCATTGTTCCAGATGCCGTTGTTCCAGACATCCACACGCAAGCTGCCCATAGTGGCTCCGTACATGTGGTAGAAAAAGCTGAGTTGAGGGTTGGACAAGCCCGAAAGGTCGTATTCAGGAGAGAGCACATAGGCCGAATCGTTCTGCACGCCACCCGAACACTCCATGTAGATGTAAATACCACCGGATTGGCCGAAGGAGGTGTTGTCGTAATGCGGCCCCGTGTTCGATGAATTGATATTGGTACCGGTGCCCGTCTCCGTTTCCCAGCGAGGGATGGATCCAGGTTGACCAGAGGATAAGCTGGAACCCAGAGTCCAGCAATTGCTGGCGATATAGCCCGTTTGTCCGGCTGGGACACCTGACCAGTCCATCAAGCTCGGCGTTGGAATGGCCAGACACAATGTTTGTATACTGATCGGCCCCACCCAGCTGCTCACATC
>RFXV01000048.1 GCA_009921445.1 Flavobacteriia bacterium | reverse complement strand
AACTGGCAGATCGAATACGGTTCGGTTGGATTCACCCCCGGATCGGGTACCCTTGTGAATGCAGCCACGAATCCCTTTACGGTCAACGGATTGAATCCGAGTACAACCTACGACTTCTATGTGCGGGACAGCTGCGGGATCGGGGATGTTTCCGATTGGGAAGGACCGCTGGCGCAGAATACCACCTGCGGCATTCTGGCGGCCCCGTATTTCCAGAATTTCGATGCGGGATTTGATGAAGGCACAGGAACGGACAACAACGGCAGTACCATCGACCCCTGCTGGAGCAGGAACCCCGCAACAGGCTATCATTGGGGCGGCGGTCAGGGTGCTACAGGCACACCCAATACAGGGCCATCTGCAGACCACACCACAGGAAATGGCAACTATGTCTATGCAGAGGCGAGCTTCACCAATCCGGGTCTGACCGCAGAATTGGAAACGCCAGATATCGATCTGAGTGCATTGAACGTCCCTGAATTGCGCTTTTGGTACCATATGTATGGCGGAAGTACCGGAGATCTGCAGGTGGACATCTATGATGGCACCAACTGGAACACCAATGTAGATCTGATCTCAGGAGAGCAGGGCAACCAGTGGTTCGAGCGCATTGTCAACCTTGCGGCCTATGCAGGACAGACCATCCGCGTCCGCTTTGTCTCCTCCACGGGTACAACGCCCACTCAATTTGGTGACATTGCCATCGATGACTTCCAGATCGATGAGGCGCCGAGTTGTCCGGATCCTTCCGCGCTGACTGCGGCCAGTGTGGGCAGTACGTCCATTCAATTGGCCTGGACGAGCGGCGGCGCTTCGAATTGGCAGATCGAATACGGTCCGGCAGGATTCACCCCCGGAACAGGGATCATTGTTTCGGCCAGTACGAATCCCTTCCTGATCACAGGATTGAGCGCTACCACCAGCTATTCTTTCTACGTGCGGGACAGTTGTGGCCCCGCCGATTACTCACAATGGATCGGTCCTTTGGATGTCACCACTTTTGGTTGCTCAAATGGTTGTTTCTTCAATCTCCGTCTGACAGACAGCTTTGGTGATGGATGGGAGACCAACTCGGGCAGTTTCCACCAGGTGGAGCTGATCCTGAACGGCGGTGCGCCCACTTTGTATTCAATGGCGAATGGCTCTCTTCAGGACTATTCCATCCAATTGTGCGATGGCGATCAGGTGCAGCTGAATTTCATCAATGCGGGAACCTGGTCCGATGAATGCGGCATCATATTCTCCGATCCGGCTGGAGCCATCATGTATCAATTGATCCCTGGAAATGCAGTGCCCTCCAGCACTCTGTATACGGACAGTGCAGATTGCGGTCCAGGACCACAGTGTGCGGATCCAACCGGCCTCAGCATACAGAACATCGGCTTGAATTCGGCAGATGTGGCCTTCAATTCCAATTCAGGCATTTCGAGGATCGAATTCGGCCCCGCAGGATTTACACCGGGAACGGGAACACTCATCGCTCTGGTCACCACATCGCCCTTTACGATCACCGGTCTGACGCCTGGCACCAATTACGATGTGTACGTTCAAGACAGCTGCGGAATTGCTGTTACTTCAAATTGGGTAGGTCCGCTGTCCTTCACGGCCACACCATGTCCGCCGGTAACAGCCAATTTCACCTTCACGGCTTCCGGCACATCGATCAGCGTGGATGGAACCTCGTCCACAGGCTCTTTCTTCAGTTGGGACTTTGGCGGTCAGGGGGCTTCTTTCGATTCCATCGCATCCTTCTCCTTTGCCAACGAAGGAACCTACACGATCACCCTGGTCAACAGCAGTGGCTGCGGAACCTCGGACATCCTTTCGATCACAGTCGATCTGTGCGATACGCTGACGGCAGCCTTTACCAGCAGCACGACCTATCTGGATGCGCAGTTCAATGCCGTGGGTTCATCGGGCACTCCGACCTCTATACAGTGGGATTTTGGAGACGGAACGACGGGCAGTGGGGTAGTGGCCAATCACACCTACACCATGGAAGGATTGTACGATGTGTGGCTCATTCTGACCAATGCCTGTGGGCAGGTCGATAGTGTGATGCAGCAGATCCGTGTATGCGATGTGGTGAGTGGGAACATTGCCTATACCTTCAGTGGGACCACATTCAACTTCGATGCGTCGGGATCCTCTTCCAATGCGGTCACTTTCCGCTGGTACTTTGGAGATGGCGCTACGGATACTTTGGCCAGTCCCAGTCACAACTACACCAGCTCGGGCAACTACACGGTCAGTCTGGTGGTCCTCAATGCCTGTGGAGACAGCGACTCGGTACTTACGCAAATACAGGTCTGTCCGAAGCCCACAGCTTCCTGGACCTTTACGGTGATCCAGTCGTCACCGCTTGGAATGCAAGTGCAGTTCGATGCTTCTTCCTCTGTCGGTGCGGTCAGTTATTTCTGGGACTTTGGAGATGGCAATACCAACAGCACTTCTGGATTCCCCCTTCACACCTATGCGACTCCGGGATTCTTTTACGTGGTCACCCTGATCACCTACAACAGCTGCGGAGATTCGGATACTTTGTTTGCTCCGCTCAGTGCATTTGGTGCCGACGAATGGACAGATCCTGTGGAGCTTGAGGTCTTCCCCAATCCGGTTCGTTCCACAGTCTTCATTTCCTGGCAGCATCTGCCCACAGATGACGCGGTTTTCATCGAACTGCTCGACGCCTCAGGCAAGCTCGTTCGGTCCGTTCAGGCGGAGAGTGTACAGGGAGGTGTCGAGGCCGAAATGAACCTGAAGGATCTTCCGTCTGCCATCTATCACATCCGCTTGCGACAAGGCAACCGGGAAGCGGTTCGCAGACTGATCAAGGATTGATCACATATTCATTGGACCCTGGGCGCTGAGCAGAATTTCTGCTCCGCTCAAGGGTTCAATTGTATTTTTAGGCCATGCCCCTGTACCAACGGATCGTAGCGCCCATCCTCTTTAAACAAGATGCGGAAGAAGTGCACCACCAGGTGGCTGGGCTCATGGAGCGCGCAGAGAGAAATGCCCCTTTGCGTCAACTCATACGCTCGGTATATGGTACGAGCAGTTGTCCGGATCTCAGTCAGACCATTTGGGGCAAGAAATTCGATCATCCGATCGGTTTGGCGGCTGGCTTCGATAAAGATGCCAAGGCGTACAAGACGCTTTCCTGCATGGGATTCAGTTTTGTAGAGATCGGTACGGTCACGCCCAGGGCTCAGGCGGGCAATCCAAAGCCCAGACTCTTTCGGCTGAAGGAGGACAAAGCGCTCATCAACCGCATGGGCTTCAACAATGAAGGTGTAGACGCAGCAGCTCAGAGACTGCGCAGCCGCGGTAACCACTTGGTGGGAGGGAACATCGGAAAGAACAAGACCACGGCCAACGAAAAGGCGATCGAGGATTATCTGACAGGTTTCGATCAGCTTTTCGATCATGTGGACTATTTCACCGTGAATGTCAGTTCGCCCAACACACCTGGACTGCGTGAGTTGCAGGGCAGAGAACCACTGACCCGCTTATTGGAAGCGCTGCAGGAACGCAATCGATCAAAAATCAAATCCAAGCCCGTCTTGCTCAAGATCGCACCGGACCTCGAAGAAGATGCATTACATGAGATCGTCGAAGTCATTCGTGATGCTGAGCTGGACGGAGTTGTGGCCACCAATACGACCATCGGCCGTTCTGGACTTTCGGCATCTTCGGAGGAGATCGAGCAAATTGGAGCCGGGGGTCTGAGTGGTGATCCGGTGCGCAGGCGATCCACTGAAGTGGTGGGTTTTCTCCGCAGCCAGCTCGGGCAGAAAGCCATCATCATTGGAGTTGGTGGCGTGCGCAATGGTCGCGACGCGATCGAAAAGATCGTCGCCGGTGCGAATTTGGTGCAGGTATATACGGGCTTTGTATATGAAGGGCCTGCGATGGTGAAAAGGATGCTTAGTGAAATGGATCACGGACTGAAAAGCGGACATTGGACATGGCCACACAGAAGAATATGAGCGCAATCACATTGGTTGAATGTCCAAGGGATGCTATGCAGGGACTGCAGCATTTTATTCCGACCGACCAAAAGGTGCGTTACCTGAACAGCCTGCTGGAGTTGGGCTTCGATATTCTCGATTTTGGGAGCTTTGTTTCGCCCAAAGCCGTTCCTCAGATGCGGGACACTGAGGAAGTCCTGAGTCGCATCGACTGGACCAGGTCTCGGACCGAATTGCTGGGAATCGTTGCGGGCAAAAGAGGCATCGAACAGGCCTGCGGCTTGGATGGAGTGGTGCATATTGGTTTTCCCTTCAGCATCTCTGAAACTTTTCAGCAGAACAATACGAGAAAGAGCCGTGAAGAATCTATGCAGACGGTGAGCGAACTGCTCGAGCAGACGGCGAAATACAAAAAGAAAGAAGTGGTCTACCTGTCCATGGGATTTGGCAATCCCTATGGCGATGACTGGAGCCTGGCACTGGTCGAGGATTGGTGCGGACGCTTGATCGAGGCAGGTGTTTCTGTCATTTCCCTTGCCGATACGGTGGGGCAGGCCACGCCGGAGCGCATTGGGGCGGTCTATGATTCTGTGACTTCGGCCTTCCCCAACACTTATTTTGGTATCCATTTGCACACGCGCTACGACAATTGGCGGGAGAAGATGGATGCGGCCTGGACGGCGGGTTGTAGGCGTTACGATGGAGCCATCAAGGGATTCGGAGGTTGTCCATTTGCAAAGGACGAGCTGGTGGGCAATCTGCCCACAGAAAAGATCCTGAGTTTTTGTACCGAGAAGGACATCGCACATCAGGTGGATATCCACAGATTCCAGTCGGTGTACAATATGGCTTCAGAAATTTTCCCCAGACACTAAGCGTACGATACAGTCGTTGAAACTCCGTTCAGGAACATTTACTTTTGCGCCGATGATTGGGCTACTCAAGTTCCGTTTTGCACAGTTGCTTCCGCTGGTCTTTTTGCTGTTTTCCTGCAGTGAATACCAGAAAGTGCTGAAGAGCAGCGATCTCGATTACAAACTCGAGAAGGCCATAGAGTACTACGAGGAAGAAAAGTTCAACAAGGCGTATCCCTTGCTCGAAGAGTTGCTCACTCAATTCAGGGGCTCGCGAAAAGCCGAAACCGTCTATTACTACTACGCCAAGACCCTTTTCGGGATGCGTGATCACATTTTGGCGGCCTATCATTTCAAGAATTTCTACCAGACCTTTCCCAACAGTCCGCATGAGGATGAATGTGCCTTCATGTCGGCCTATTGCCACTATTTGGAATCACCCAGCTACAGTTTGGATCAGAGCTACACCTACAAGGCGATCAATGAGCTTCAGCTCTATGTGAATACCCATTCGAAAAGTCCACGTGTTCCGGAGTGCAATATGATCATGGACGAGCTTCGCGGAAAACTGGAGCGCAAATCCTACGAACGCGCACGCCAATACTATCGGATGGAACTCTATCAGGCAGCCGTGGTCGGTTTCAATATTTCATTGAACAAATTCCCAGATTCGCAGTTCCGCGAGGAAATGCTTGAGCTCAGACTGGAGAGCCAGTTCCTTTTGGCCGAGTCGAGTATCGAAAAGAAGAGGATGCAGCGTTACAGGGAAACACTTACGGCCTACAATGAATTGATGCAATACTACCCGGAAACCGATTACAAAGAAGAAGCTGAGGAGATCAGAGCTCGAACTCAGCAGAAGATACAAGAGCTCAAATCACTCAACAGTTGATCATGGAATACAAGAAGACAGGAGCCGCAAAGGACACTGAAACGCGCAATGTGCAAGACATCTCTCAAGAGACGGGCAATATCTATGAGGCTTTGGCCATTGTGAGCAAGCGTGCTGTACAGATCGGTGAAGACATCAAGCAGGAGCTGCACGAGAAACTCGAGGAATTCGATATCCATACCGATACCTTGGAGGAGATCTTTGAGAACAAGGAGCAGATCGAACTGTCCCGATTGTACGAAGCACTTCCCAAGCCGTCTGCCATCGCACTTCAGGAGTGGCTGGAGGGAAAGATCCATTACCGCAAGCCCGAAGGCGAAGAGCAAAAGGCGAGCAATCTCTGAGACCATGCTGCGCGGGCGCAAGATCCTTTTGGGGATAAGTGGCGGTATAGCTGCCTACAAGACGCCCATGCTGGTCCGTTTGCTGATGAAGGCTGGGGCGGAGGTCCAGGTCGTAATGACCGAAAATGCCAGAGAGTTCGTATCCGATCTGGTATTGGGTACCTTGTCGGGCCGTCCGGCACTTTCTGCCTACATCGAAAATGAAGAGGAGGATGCTCCGAGCTGGAACAACCATGTAGAACTTGGGCTCTGGCCTGACCTCATGCTTTTTGCTCCGCTCACGGCAGCTACCCTGGCCAAAATGGTTCAGGGGCAATCCGACAATCTGCTCATGGCTGTTTTTCTTTCGGCCCGCTGTCCGATCATGCTCTCACCGGCCATGGATCTGGACATGTATCAGCACCCCAGTACGCTCCGGAATATGGAGCGCGCCAAAGAAGATGGCTGCATCGTCATTCCTGCAGAGGAAGGAGAATTGGCCTCTGGTTTGTCCGGTCAGGGCAGGATGCCTGAACCGGAACAGCTTTTTGAACGCATTCGCGAGTTTTTTTCTCAAGGGAGTTGGAGCGGAAAGCGGGTCTTGATCAACGCAGGCCCGACCTACGAGGCCATCGACCCGGTCCGTTTCATCGGCAACCACAGCTCGGGAAAGATGGGATTGGAATTGGCAAGAGCAGCCGTTCAGCGAGGAGCGGAGGTCGATCTGGTCATGGGTCCTTCAGCCTTGGAGATCGGTGCGGATGAAGGCTTTCGTTGCCACCGGGTGGTCTCGGCCGAGGAAATGAAAAGCCTTTGCGTAGATCTCTTTCCGGATGCGGATATTGCCCTTCTATCGGCTGCAGTCAGCGACTATCGCCCCGCGCAGGTCTCCACTTCCAAGATCAAAAAGACGGGGGAGCAGAAGGAGTTGCTCTTGGAACCAACACAAGATATTCTTCAGGAGCTTGGGCGTACAAAAAAGCATCAATTGCTGGTGGGTTTTGCCTTGGAGACAGATGATGCGGAAGCCTATGGACGATCCAAACTCGAACGCAAGAATCTGGACATGATCGTTGTCAATCAGCCCAGTGCACAAACGGGCTTTGGAACGGATACCAATCAGGCAGTATTGCTCACTTCCCGCGGGGACCGGGTGAAAACGGAACTGATGAGCAAGTCCGATCTTTCATGCCTTATCCTCGATCAGGTGGAAAAGCTTATGGAACATGCTTAAAAAGTGGATCGCTTACCTATTGTTTCTGCCCCTCGGTGCCCTGGCCCAGGAAATGCAAGCAGAGGTTCAGGTCATTAGTTCTAACGTACAGAATACCAATAAGCAAGTCTTCAAGACCATGGAGACGGCCATGCGCGAGTTCATCAACAACAACAGCTGGACACAGGAGCGATTTGAACAAGAGGAAAAACTCAAGTGCACCTTCGTGTTCAACATCATCGAACAGGTAACGGTGGGCTCTTTTCGCGCCACCCTGCAGGTTCAGTACTCGAGGCCTGTTTACAACAGCGACTACCGAAGTCCGTTGGTCAATATTTTGGACAATGATGTGAATTTCCAATACCTGGAAAACGACCGACTGGAGTTCATTGCCAACACCCACACTTCCAATCTGACCTCGATCATCGCCTACTACGTCTATATTATTCTGGGTATGGACCACGACAGCTTTGAGAAGAACAGCGGTCAGCCCTATTACGTGAGTGCACAGAACATCGTGAACAATGCTCAGAACGATCCGCAAGGAGTAGGCTGGCGCAACTACGACGGAAACACCAATCGCTATTGGCTGGTCGACAACCTATTGAATCCGGCCTTCAGCGGGATCACCAACTGCTATTATGAGTACCACCGGAACGGATTGGATCAAATGCACGAGGTCTCTCAGCAAGAGTCGGCGAAGAGCAATATGGCCAAGAGCATTGTGGCTCTGCAGGCGGTGCATCAAAAACGCCCCAACAGCTATTTGATGAACAGTTTCTTTGATGCCAAGGTGAATGAGATCGTACAGATCTTCAAGGACGGTCCCGATGTGAACACCGACCTGATGCTCAAGACCCTGAAGAGGATCGATGCCAACAACAGCTCGCAGTACGATCAGATAGCCAACAGACAACGCTGATGCTCAGCCGGCTCTACGTACGCAACTATGCGCTTATCGAGGAGCAGGAGCTCTTTTTTGAGCCAGGGCTCACGGTGCTCACCGGAGAAACAGGCGCGGGAAAATCCATTTTGCTGGGGGCATTCCAATTGGTGCTGGGCCAAAGAGCAGATCCCGAGGCCTTGCGGGACAAACAGGAAAAATGTGTGGTAGAAGCGGAATTCCGCCTCGGGGAACGGTTTTCTGCCCTGTTTAAGGCGCTAGACATGGATTTCGAGGAGCACTGCCTGATCCGAAGAGAGATCCATCCGGCAGGGCGATCAAGAGCTTTTGTGAACGATTCGCCCGTTCTGCTGGATCGCCTCAAAGAGTTGAGTGCACATCTGGTGGACATCCACTCCCAACACGATCAGCTGCTCATCCACGAACACGGTTTTCAGATGGATCTGCTGGACTTGCTTCTCTCGGACAGAAAAATATTGGACGATTTTCATTCGGCCTGGACGCAGTTTGAGCATTCGAAAGAAGAGCTGCATGCCTTCGAGCGGGAAATGGGTGCCGAGTCCGCGGATCCGGATTACCTCAAATTCCTTTTGGAAGAACTCGACATGCACAGTCCGCAGGCTGGTGAATTGTCCAAACTCGAATCCCGATCGGATCTCCTCCGGAATGCAGAACAGATATTGTCGGTCACCGCTCAATTGATGCGGCGGATGGATCAGGACGAAAGCGGGCCATTGGGCCAGCTCGGGCAAATGGAAGCCGAGCTGAACCGCCTTTCCTCGAGGTGGACGGATGCGGACAGGCTCAAAGAAAAGTTGTCATTGATCGCTGAAGAACTCTCCGATTGGCGCCGGGACATCGAGGATGCCCTGAGCCCCGTGGAGAACGACCCACAGGCACTGGAAGAGGTCGATGGACGTCTGAATGCCTATCAGGGCCTTTTTCACAAACACAAGCTGCAAACCGAGGAAGAACTCACTGACTTGCAGAACGAGCTGAGACATCGCATAGGATCTCTTGAGTCTGGAGCGGAAAGGCGAACGCAGTTGCAGCAGGCGCTGGCAGAGGCCAAAGAGAGATTGGCCGAAAAAGCCGATGATCTTCATGCTGAGCGCCTGAAACTGGCCGAGCGTATGGAGGCGGAGATCCTCAGATCACTCGAGCAGCTGGAGATGCCCCGTGCCCGTTTGAATGCGGTGATCGAGCGTAGAGAAGAGATCACTCAGCGAGGAGGGGATCGACTGGTCTGGATGTTTTCTGCCAATCCCGGATCGGATCCCAAGGAGTTGAAAAAGGTGGGCTCTGGAGGCGAACTCTCGCGCGTAATGCTCGCACTGAAGTCCATGATCGCAAGGCATCAGGCGCTACCTACCGTCCTTTTCGATGAGATCGACAGCGGGATCAGTGGAAAGGCCGCTGCCCGTATGGCAGAGGTCCTTCGTGAGCTTGGTGCGCATATGCAGCTTCTGGCCATTACCCATTTGCCCCAGGTGGCCTCTTCGGGTCAGCAACATTGGAAAGTACGCAAGGAACAGATGAGCGATCACACGCGAACGACCGTTCTGCCTCTTTGCGATTCTGAGCGCATCGAAGAGATCGCACGCCTGATGAGTTCTGAAGGGATCACAGAGGCTGCCCGTGCGCAGGCACGCGAACTGTTGGGGGTGAATGAAAGTGTTTGAGTAGATTCGAAAATTCTAAATAAGAACCCAAAATGAGTGGATTACTGAACGGAAAGAAGGGCGTGATCTTCGGAGCACTGGACCCCAACTCCATTGCTTGGAAAGTGGCTGAAAAAGTACATGAACAGGGCGGAAGTTTCGTGCTGACAAACGCCCCTATTGCCATGCGTATGGGCGCGCTGAACGAGCTGGCAGAAAAAACATCTTCTGTGGTCATTCCAGCAGATGCTACCAGTGAAGAAGATCTCGACTCGCTGTTCACAAAGTCCATGGAGGAACTCGGAGGAGGACTGGACTTTGTATTGCACTCCATAGGGATGAGCGTGAATGTCCGCAAGGGAAAACCCTACACAGGGCTGAACTACGACTGGCTGGCCAAGGGATGGGATGTCTCGGCGGCCTCTTTTCACAAGGTGCTTCAGACAGCCTGGAAACACGATGCTTTGAACGAATGGGGAAGCGTACTTGCTTTGAGCTATGTGGCCGCACAGAGGAGTTTTCCGGACTATTCGGACATGGCCGACAACAAGGCCTATCTGGAAAGCATCGCCCGGAGTTTTGGCTACCACTATGGGAAGCGGAAGAATGTGCGCATCAACACCATCAGCCAAAGTCCGACCCGCACCACAGCAGGAAGCGGTGTCAAGGGCTTCGATGGCTTCATCGATTATGCCGAACGCATGAGTCCACTGGGCAATGCCACGGCCGATGACTGCGCGGATTATTGCGTCAGTCTGTTCAGTGATCTCACCCGCAAGGTGACCATGCAGAATCTCTTCCACGATGGAGGATTCAGCTCAATGGGCATCAGCGATGCGGTCATGGACATGATCGAAGGCGCCTCTTCCTGACGATAGCATCATCGCGCCTGAAACCGATCTCCTTTTGGCCATCGGCTGACCTTTGTGGATGTATTTCCTGGCCATCTGCCAATTATGAACAACGGGTCTGTGGATAGAAAGCGAATGCATTTTTGACGTCCGGTCAAATGCTGGTTTAACTTAGGGAAAGTCCAATCGTTCAATTCGACCGACCCATGCCAAGAGCCAAGGCTGCATCCGGCAGCAAGCCCAGTGTAAAAAGCCAGCGAAAGACTGCAACCAAGGCCGCGGGAACCACCAAGAAAGCGACTTCTGATGTGTCTGCCAAGGGAAAGGAAGCGGTCAAAAAGATCTTCGTTCTCGATACTTCGGTCATTCTATTCGATCACAATTCCATCCAGCATTTTCAGGAGCACGATGTGGCCATTCCCATCACTGTGCTTGAAGAACTGGACGAATTCAAGAAGGGGAACGATACCAAGAATTACGAGGCCCGCGAATTCATCCGCTTCATCGATAAAAAGGCCGAGGGCAAGAGCCTTCAGGACTGGATCTCACTCAATGGAGGTTCCAAAGGAAAGTTTCGCGTGGTCATGAACTCCGAGGGCGTCCGTTTCGATGCGCAGGAAGTCTTTCGGATGCGCAAGAATGACCACAATATTTTGAACTCCACCATGGTCATGATGCGCGAGCATCCCGACCGGCAGGTCATCCTGGTCACCAAGGACATCAATCTGAGGCTCAAGGCAAAATCCCTGGGCATCGTCGCCGAGGACTACAAGACGGGCAAGATCAAGGATGTGAACGATCTGTTCACCGGGAAGAGCACGTTGGAGAACTTCCCAGATGATTTGATCGATTCCCTTTATCAGGAATTCTTCATTGATGTGGAGCGCGTAGAAGAGGCCTATCCATCGTTCACTCCGATCAACAACCACTTTTATATTCTGAAGGGTGCCAAGAATTCGGCGCTGTCCTTTTACAATCCGGTGCTCCGCCGTTTGGAGCACGTGGAAAAGCGCAGTTTTTATGGGATCAAACCAAAAAATGCCGAGCAGACCTTCGCCCTGCATGCCCTGATGAATCCGGACATACGGCTGATCAGCCTGCAGGGTGTGGCAGGCACGGGAAAGACCCTTCTTGCCCTGGCCGGTAGTTTGGAGCAAAGGCGCTCCTTCAAACAGATCTATCTGGCCCGACCGATCGTTCCGCTGAGCAACAAGGACATCGGATACCTTCCAGGCGATATGAAGGCCAAGGTGAATCCCTATATGCAACCGCTCTGGGACAATCTGAAATTCATCAAGAACCAATTCAGGGAGCAGGACAAGCAGTTCAAACAGATCGATGAGATGGTCAAGCAGGAGAAGATCCTGGTCACGCCACTGGCCTACATCAGAGGGAGAAGTCTGAGCAATGTGATCTTCATTGTGGACGAAGCGCAGAACCTGACCCCACACGAGGTCAAGACGATCATAACTAGGGCTGGCGAAAATGCCAAGTTCATTTTCACTGGCGATGTACGGCAGATCGACACGCCCTATCTCGATGAGCA
>RFXV01000047.1 GCA_009921445.1 Flavobacteriia bacterium | reverse complement strand
TTCCTGTCGTGCGCTGTACCTTCCCTTTCATGCGGTTCTCGACATCTCTATTGGGCTTTCTCTTTTTGTCCATTTCCCTGCATGGGCAGATCGGTGGCCAGGGTGTC
This sequence comes from Flavobacteriia bacterium, assembly GCA_009921445.1. GTDB lineage: Bacteria > Bacteroidota > Bacteroidia > Flavobacteriales > Schleiferiaceae > RFXV01. Next base: position 12,133 of record RFXV01000047.1, on the reverse strand, counting down.
TATTCTTTTTTAGATGTGGTTTCGGCGCCCCGCGTATCCGCCTTGGGTGGGAAGGCGGTGGCCTTTGATGAAGCAGACCTGAACTTCGCTTTGTGGAATCCATCCATGCTGCGCAAAGAAATGCACGGTCAGATCGGTTTGAACCACATGAACTTTGCAACGGATATCGCCACTGGTGAGGCGAGCTATGTACATCATGTAAAGAATGTGGCCACCTTCCAGATCGGTATGCGGTTCATGGACTATGGCAGTTTTCAGGCCGCCGATTTCCAGGGAATCCGTTCGGGTAGCTTTTCGGCCTCGGACCACGCCTTTTTGGTAGGTGCTTCCCGAAAAATCGACAGCAGCTGGACAGTGGGCCTTCAATTGAAGTTGATCAATTCTATCTTGGAGAGTTACACTTCCTGGGGTTGGGCCGCTGATCTGGGCATTGCGTACCGCATTCCGAAAAAGCGATTCACTTTCACCTTGTTGCTGCGCAATATGGGCCGGCAGGTGGAGTCTTATGCCGGGCTTCGTGAGGCATTGCCCTTCGAGATCCAAGCGGGCCTGAGCAATCGGTTCGAGCACATGCCCTTTCGATGGCAGATCACTTTGGAACAGCTCCAGCTTTGGGACCTGAGTTACTTCAATCCGAATGGACTTCAGACCGATCCATTGACGGGAGAAGCCTTGGATCAGGAACTGAATTTTGGTCAGATGCTTCTGCGCCACGTGGTCGTTGGCGCTGAGTTCCGACCGTCCCGGTCTTTCCATTTCGCTGTGGGCTACAGTTTTAGGCGGAGAGCAGAGATGCGCATGCTGACCCGGAGATCCAGTGCGGGTCTTTCTTTCGGGGCGGGACTGCGACTCTTCAGGGTGTATGTCAACTATGCACGAAGCATCCAGCATGTTTCAGGCACCAACAGCCACATCAGCCTTACTTTTGACCTCGATGATTTCAGGCGAAAGAACAAGTAGACCGTAAACCCATGAGTCGCACCCTGACCATTGCTGTGGACGGACATTCGAGTACTGGAAAAAGTACGCTGGCCCGGCAGCTCGCTTCCAGGTTGGATCTGGCGTATGTGGACAGCGGAGCCATGTACCGAGCGGTGGCATTGTATGGCCTTCGGGAAGGATGCATCGTCGACCAAAAGGTGGATGCAGCTTGCCTGATCGCAAGACTGGATTCCATTGAGTTGAGATTTGGGCCTGAAGGCATCTATCTCAACGGCGAGGCCATTGAGGGGTCCATCCGAAGTATGGCAGTCAATGAAGTAGTGAGCGAGGTGTCCAGCATTTCGGAGGTCAGGCGCAAGTTGGTGGAGATGCAGCAAAAGATGGGTATTCATGGAGGAGTGGTCATGGATGGAAGAGACATTGGAACCGTGGTCTTCCCAAAAGCCGACCTGAAGATCTACATGACGGCTCATCCGCAGATCCGTGCCCAGAGACGCTTTGAAGAGTTGAAGGCAAAGGGGAAGGAGGTAGCGCTGGAGGAGATCGCGAAAAACCTAACGGATCGTGACCGTCAGGATATGCAACGCCTCGACAGTCCTTTGCTCAAAGCAGATGACGCCCTTGAGCTGGACAATTCTGATCTAAGTATGGAACAGCAGCTCCATTGGGTGCTTGATAAATTGAGCACCGACTGATCCTGAGTCACATGCGCCCCTCCTGCTTGGTCTCGTCCAGCAGTTTCTGAATATGGGCTACGTAATTTTCTTTGGCCTCTTTCTGACTCATTCCCTTGAGCCGCATCCAGGCGTCGTGTTTGAAGGTTCGGATCACATCGGAATGCAGCGGACGGTCCAGTGTGTTGTCGCCTACTTGCGCCTGCTTGTAGAAGGCATAGGCAATGAGCATATTGTCCGCTGATTGTGGCGGCATGTCCCGGCCGATCTCGACGTGTTCCTGAAATCGAGCGTCCAGTTCCTTTGCGTTCGAGCTATTGGACATAAGGCAAAAATAGGAAGTGTTCAGCCGTTCAGCCTCCCGATGAGCGTTTCTCCCCCCCTTACTTTTTCACCGATTTCTACACGGATATCTGTATCCAGAGGCAAGAGCAGATCGACCCGGGAACCAAAGCGGATGAAACCGCAGTCGCTTCCTTCCATGGCGATCATGCCTTCCCGCGCATAGTTGATGATCCTCCGGGCCAGAGCGCCAGCGATCTGCCGATAGAGAAGCTGTTGTCCGGAAGGATGCTGCACGACCACTGTGGTCCGCTCGTTCAGCAAAGAGCTTTTTGGATTCCAGGCCACAAGGAACTTCCCTTTATGGTATTTGGAGTAGGCCACCTTCCCTCGGATGGGAAATCGATTGACATGCACATTCAGTGGAGACATGAATATGGACACCTGGAGGCGCTCCTCCTTGAAGTATTCGGTCTCGAGTACCTTTTCAACGATCACCACTTTGCCATCCGCCGGACAGACGATTTCGAGGTCTTCGGCCTCTGTGATGCGGATCGGGTTTCGGAAGAACTGAAGGAAAAAGACGATGAGCCCCATGGCCAGAACCAGGAAGAACTGGGTCAGCATATCGTTCATCGGCCAGAGGTACTCGAACACCAGGTACAATGAGCTGAGCACGAGCAAAAGGATCATCAGGGGCTTGCCCCCTTCTTTGTGGATGCGCATCACAGGACGAATAGATAGAGATACAGCGAGGTGAGCGGCATGACGAAAAGGAAACTATCCAGTCGGTCCAGTACACCCCCGTGGCCAGGGATGAGGTTGCCCGAGTCCTTGAGTCCCATACGTCTCTTGAGTTTGGACTCATACAGATCGCCTAGGGTACCGCCCAAACCCGTAATCAGGGACATGTTCAGCAAGGTAAGTCCATCCATGGACGGACTGAACTGAGGGATGACAAATAGTCCTGTGGCAAGCGTGACCAAAGCACCGCCCACAAAACCTTCGACGGTCTTGTTGGGCGAAATGGTGGAGGCCAAGGGATGCTTTCCCAGCCATTTTCCGCTGAGGTAAGCGAAGGAATCATTGGTCCAGATGAGCACAAAGGTGGCAGTAATGTACAAGGGGTAATTCTGCAGGTCAGTGAAGATCAGCAGAGGCAATGTGAAGGGAAGCAGTGTATACAGACTTGCATGTGCCCAGCGGACAGGAACGATCTCCAGATGTTCTGTCTTCAGGAACACAAGCAAGATCATGATGCCCACGTGCGCAGCGCCCAGCGAAAGCATGATCGGCGTGACACCGGTCGGGAGTTCGATGCGTCCCAAAAAGTGACGCGAGGCCAGGACAAACAGCCCAATAGTGAGGGCAAAACCCAGAAAGCGCGGCAGTACCCGGTTGAGATTCAGCAGTGTGAGCGCTTCGATCAGACACATCACCTGCAGCAGGGTGAGGACAGCTACAAATCCCCAGGAGGAAAACCATATCCCCCCCAAGAGGATACCGACATACACAATGCCCGAGAGGCTTCTCTTCAGCAGCGGATTCATGCTTTCCTTTCTGTCAAAAGGAGGAAGAGATTCTTGAGGCGGCCAGAATCCGGATCTGTTTGGATCTCTTGTTCGGGACCATGCAGCGTGCCGATTCGGGTGGGAATGTCCTTTCCGTATTTCTCACGGATCAGGCTGAGCCCTTCGTTGAGTCGGTCCACCAGTTGATCGGTATAGGCCAGGACGATGACTTCCTTGGGCAACTGGTCCAGGGATTTATTCCCTTTCTGTACGGAGGTGACCATGACTCCACCGTTATAGGCCACAAGCGCCTCGCAATCGGCAAAGAAAAGAGCAGAATCCTCTAGGTCGGCCAGACTGAAGGGATGCTCCATTTCTTCCAATAGTGACCGGCTGTGGTTGCTGGGTGCGAAGATGTTCTGCAGCTCCAGTTCTTCAGAAATATGTGCAAGGGCTTCCGTGATCTCTTTTTGGTCTGCGCAGTAGATGAACTTTCCACCGCTCGCCGTAAAGCGTTTGACAAAACGGACATCCAATGGATCGGAAGCGTGCGCCTCGAGCTGTTCCTCCTCGAGCTCGGCAGGAAGTGTTTCGGGCTTTCCGCTTATGACGGACAACACGCGGTTAAAGATCTTCAGTCGGTCTTTTTGGCGCTCCTTCATCAAGCACTAAAGTAGAGGAAGGAATCGATTCAATGAAGCTTAGTCCTTGGGGTCTTCCCCAGAAGTTTCCACAGGTTTCTTTTCTTCCTTTTTGTCCACTCCATTCTGCTGGATGCGCTCCTCTTCAGCAAGTTCATCCCTGTGTTTCCACGGTCTTTCACCAAAAATGGTCACCAGGTCTTCCTTGAAGATCACTTCCTTGTCCAACAGCATCTTGGCCAAGGACTCCAATTTCGTACGATTTTTGGCAAGCAATTCCTTCGCCCGTTCATACTGCGCCTCGATGATGGTGTGGATCTCCTCATCGATCAGTTGGGCCGTCTTTTCGCTGTAGGGCTTTCCAAAGGAGTATTCGCTCTGTCCCGAAGAATCGTAGTAGGTGATGTTGCCCAATTTGTTATTCAGTCCGTAGATGGTGACCATGGATTGGGCCTGTTTGGTCACCTTTTCCAGGTCGGAGAGGGCACCTGTCGATATTTTGTTGAAGATGATGTCTTCTGCCGCACGTCCGCCGAGGGCGGCACACATTTCGTCCAGCATCTGATCGGTATTGGTCAGATGACGCTCTTCCGGCAGATACCATGCAGCGCCCAAAGACTTCCCGCGGGGAACAATGGTCACTTTTACCAGTGGCGCGGCGTGTTCCAATAACCAGCTGACCGTGGCGTGCCCTGCTTCGTGGTAGGCAATGATCTCTTTTTCGTCCTGGGTTATGAATTTCCCTTTCTTTTCCAATCCGCCCACGATGCGGTCCACAGCATCGAGAAAGTCCTGCTTTCCGATCTTTTTCTTGTCTTTCCGGGCAGCTATAAGTGCCGATTCATTGCAGACATTGGCGATGTCCGCACCGGAGAATCCGGGTGTTTGTTTGGCCAGAAAATCCACGTCGATGTCGGTATCGAGCTTCAGTGGCTTCAGGTGTACTTCAAAGATCTCACGGCGTTCGCGGAGTTCCGGCAGATCGATGTAGACCAAACGGTCAAAGCGTCCGGCACGCATCAGAGCACGATCGAGAATATCGGCCCGGTTGGTGGCGGCCAGCACGATCACATGATCTTGCGTGTTGAAGCCGTCCATTTCCGTTAAAAGCTGATTGAGTGTATTCTCCCTTTCGTCATTGCCTCCAGAAAAGGCGTTCTTCCCGCGTGCGCGGCCAATGGCGTCGATCTCATCGATGAAAATGATGGCTGGAGATTTATCCTTGGCTTGCTTGAAGAGGTCCCGCACCCTCGATGCGCCCACCCCCACGAACATTTCAACGAAGTCCGAACCCGACAGGGAGAAGAAGGGCACCTTGGCCTCTCCTGCGACGGCTTTGGCCAGCAAGGTCTTTCCTGTACCCGGAGGACCCACCAGCAGTGCGCCTTTGGGGATCTTTCCCCCCAGTGATGTGTACTTGTCAGGGTGCTTGAGGAATTGAACGATCTCTTCAACCTCTTCCTTCGCACCTTCCAGGCCGGCCACATCCTCAAAGGTGATCTTGACGTTGTTGTCCTGATCGAAGAGTGTCGCTTTGGATTTCCCGATGTTGAAGATCTGCGCACCCGGGCCACCAGATCCACCCGGATTCATCCTGCGCATGATGAAGATCCAAAGACCAACCATTAGTAGGATGGGAAACACCCAGGCCAAAACTTCGCCCCAGTAATCTTTTCTTGTTTCGTATTCAATGTTGATGCGGTCTTCTTTCAACTCCGGATTGTCTTCGTAGAGTTGATTCAGATTGCGTTCAAAGGTTTCAGCCGGGTAATCGAAAACATAATGCGGACCGGGGTTGACCCCTTCGCCAATGGAGCGGCCACGTACTTCCTCGTATCGGCTGTCGTTCTCCAGTGCATCCCGATCGATGAAGACCTGTATGATCTCTTCATTGACAATGCGGACGCCCTCTACATCTCCGTCCTTCACCATCTCCATGAATTCCGAAGGCCGCAGGCTTTTGAAGTTCGCCGCCAAGTTGCCCATCATATACAGGCCAATGAACAGCACGAAGAGTACACTGTAGACCCAGTAGAAATTGAATTTCTTTCTCGGAGGCTGCCCGTCGCTTCTGCTTGGATCCTCCTTGGGTGGCTTGTTGCCCTTGCTGAATTGTTCCTTCAGTCGGTCCAGCTGTTTCTTCTCCTCTTCCTTGTTGCTCATGAATGGCTTATTATGCGCTTTGGGAAGGTGCATCGCCCCAAAGACTTTCGATGTCGTAAAATTTGCGGGCCTCTTTTCTGAAAATGTGCACGGCCACCTGCACATAATCCATCAGTATCCACTCGGCATTTTCCTTTCCTTCGACATGCCATGGCCGATCGTCCAACTCTTCTCGTACGCTTTTCTCTACGCTGTCGCTGATCGCTTTTACCTGGGTGTTGCTCTGAACATCAGTGATTACAAAGAAATCACAGACGGAGTTCTCGATCTTCCGAAGGTCCAGTATGGTGATGTTTTCTCCCTTGATCTCCTCGATGCCCGAGACGATCTTTTTGACGAGGTCCTCTGATGATTGTGTCACGTCAGAATAATGTTCTTTTGCAAAATTAGTTCATTTGCCGTGCCCTCTTTGACTTTCCACATGCGTCCGATCGAGGGCTGCAGATATCTCACGGAACTCCGCGAGTTCGAGGTCGTGGATTCCACCAATGATGTACTCAGGCGATGGATGAAGGAGGAGTCGATGGATTCCGGCATAGTCGTTCAAGCAATGCACCAAACATCAGGCCGCGGACAATTTGGGACAAGCTGGCAGAACCAGGAGGGAAAAGACCTCCTGATGAGCATCTTCTTCAAGCCAGGCGAGGCGTTTACAAAGGGCCCTTGGACTCTGAACATGTCAATCTGTCTGGCATTGAGGAAATTTTGTAATGATATCCTTGGGAGAGAGGTACAGGTGAAATGGCCGAACGATCTGATCGTCAATGACCGAAAAATAGCAGGCATTTTGATCGAGAACCACATCAGCCACAAATGGGAGAGCAGCGTGATCGGCCTTGGTCTGAATGTCAATCAGGGAAATCTTCCTGATGGATTTCAGGCGGCCTCGCTCGCTGGCATACTCGGACACTCTTTGGAACTGGACCGCCTCCGCGATGGTTCCTTTTTCGAACTGGATGCCTATCTGCATCGATTTACTCAAGAAGAACCAAATGATCTGTTGGCTGAATACAACGGGCATCTTTACCGCAAAGACCAATGGGCTCGGTTCAAAAAGGCAGAACGTATTTTTCGCGGAATGATCCTTGGAGTGAAAGAAGATGGCACACTTTTGCTGAGAGACGAAGAGGGGAGGGTGATCCAACCGAAGACAAAAGAAATAGAATACATATGGAAATAAGGAAAGGAATACTCATGAGCCTGTTCATTTTCGGGCTTTCTCAGGCTGGGCAGGCACAGTCAGACGAGCTGGCCGAGCGCCTGGCATCTTTTGAACTGGAAGTCTCGGAGCAGTTCAAAAAGGTGGGATATAATGTGGTCGAGCCGGAGTGGGGCGCGCTCAATCACTCAGAACCGGATCACCACATCTACTTTCAATGGAAGTCCAGAGAAAAGAGAAGGGACAACCTGAACCGAAAGAACTACCACAAGATCGATTTTGCCGTCTACGAATGGAACGATCCAGAGGACGGAGCCTGGGCTTTGAAATCATGGATGGATGAATTCATGGAGGGCAGGAAGCTACGGCCTGGCCGCGAGGTGCGCGCCTATGAATATGCTCAGCCATCCGTGGTCATCATGGATACCAATTATGTGGTGATCGCCCAGATGCGTTGCGCCGATTACTTTGAAGAGGAGTTCGACGATTGGGTGAAGCTGCTCGAAAAGCACTTTGGGCGATCCAAGGCCATGACCCTGGAGCTCTATTGCGGTGGGCCGCTCAAGTGGACAAGGAATGCACCGGATCCGAACAAAAAGAAAAAGAGGAAGAAAAGGAAAAGAAGGCGGTAATACCGGTTCAGTTGGTCAGCTGTCCGCTCATGCGGTACAGTTCGATCCGCTGAAGCTCGTAGGCCTTCAGATTGTCGACCCAGTCAAAGCCGATCTTGATCAGATCATCCTGTCGCTTGTTCACACGGAACAAGCTGCTCTCACCCATTGCTGATTTACGCATCTCAACCTCCAGGAGTCTTTGGAATTGGGCGGTTGCCCTTTTGGCTGTCTGACTGTTCCTCCAGTAGGTCTGCAGTGCTTCGTAGGATCCTCTCAGCTTGTTGGCCAGATCGTTCTGTTTCTGGGCCATTTTGAATACCTGCTCTGTGCGTTTGATCTTATTCAACTCCAGGTACGCCCGTTCCTTCCTCAGAAAAAGTGGAAGGGAAAAACCCATCCCCAGGCGGTAATTACTGCCCATTTCAAAATTTTCTGAGTCCAGCGCCTGATCTTGTGGCGTCACCCAGCGGTACTGCAAGCGCGCCTCAGGAAGCAGGTTGTTCAATGCCAGTTTCCTTTGGATCATCAGGTCTGCATTTTTGGCCTGCATGGCCAGAAGTACAGGACTGGTCGAGGGCAGTACCTGGATCATCCGGTCCAGGCTGTCCCTGAGCAGGAGCGGTACCGATCGTATTCTGATGTCCACGGGGAAGGCATCCTCGGAAAGCAGGATGGGCAGCTGATCGGGTCCCCAGAGGAAGGAGCTGAGCTGATATCGGGTCTTGGAAAGTTCCATCCGAGCTTTCTCCAGTCCCATACGTCTTTTTAGCAATGCCGAAAGGGCTTCCACCGTATCGAGTTCCGAAGCGAATCCGCTGGTAAAACTCTCTTTGACAAGGCGGAAGGTCAGCTGAGCGAAGCCCAAGCCCTTCTTTGAAAATCTGTATTTGGCGTGTGCTGCAGCCCATTGCCAATACGCGCTCAGTGCCGATGCATTTAGCTCATTGAGCATGTCCCGTCGATCGGCCTCATTGGCCATCCGGAACACTCGACTTTGTTCAAGCGCCGCCCGCCGCTTGTCGTACAGCAGACCACGCAGCAGTTGGGCATCTGCGCCCAATTCAAATACGCCGCCTTCTGGCAAATTATTTTGTGGATCGAGATAGACTCCGGAATTCTCTTTGAGTGCGGCCTGCAGATCGATTCCTGGCCAAGTTGCCACCTTCAGACCGTATTTCTGAAGATCGTAATACTCTTTACCGTCGAATTCTTTTTTGTCCAGACCGAACTCCACTTTGGGATCGAATTGCCCCTTGTTGCGCAGCCGATTCATTCGGGTTTCGCGTTCCTGCAGAGCAGCTACCTGATAGATGGGATGTTGCTGAAGCCACTGACCGAGTTGTTCAGGGCTGAAGAGCACGCTGTCCACCTGAGCCCCAAGGCCCAAGCAGCAAAGAGACCAAGTTATGAGAAGAGCAGTTCTCACTTGCTGTAGCCTTTCGACTTATACGAGTTGTTTTCTTTCTGACCGTCCTTTTCGGGCGTGTAGAACTGTGGCGGGAATCCATTCAGCTGCCGCCAGACTTCATAGCCCAAGGGTACGTCGTTGAGAAGCAGCATGCCACGTGCCCCAGCACCGAAGCGCAGTGCATTGGGCCATTCCACATCTTCCTCGTCTTTTCGAAGCAATACGCGGTATTTGCCGTTGTCGTCCAGCACATTGTCGATCGCAAAAACTTTCGCACCAAAGGTTCCGAAGGAAGTGCTGGGCCAGCCGCTGAATACAATCGAGGGCCATCCATCGAACTCGATACGGGCACTTTGTCCGATCTGCACCAGCGGCAGGTCTACAGGCCGCACGAAGATCTCCACGGCCAATTCGTAATTCAACGGCATGAATTCCACCACGGATTCCCCTTCCTTGATGTTCTCACCCACACCCGTCCGTTTGATCCGCGTCACCAGGCCATCCTGTGGTGCGCGCAGGGTGTAGTGGGAGCGACGCACTTTCAGGTTGGACAATTTCACTTTAAGCTTCGCCACTTCTGCCTGAGCACTCAATGCGCTGCTTCTGGCGCTGAAGAGCTCACTTCCCACCTTGGAGATCTTTTCAGAATATTCCGCCCGAACCGCATCGACATCGGATCGGCTGTTTCGGTATTTGTTTCGGCTGTCCACTGCCTTGGCAATGGCTTCCTGGTAGACCTGTCGTCTTTTTTCCCAGTCGAAGCGGGAGATGGCGCCCAATTCCAATAGGGTGTCGGCACGCTGGAACTGGATCTCGCTAAGGCTCCTTCTCACCTCAGCTGCAGCGTATGAATTGCTGTCTGCCTGGATCTTCTGGAAGGTTTGCCGGATCTTGACTTCCAGGTTGGTCCTCAGAAAGCCTCTCTGATCTTCCAGTGCGTGCACCTTCTCACGATAGGCCGTGATGGAGCTGTCCTTCGCCTGAAGTTCCTGCTCCATGCGCATAATGATCTCAGGGTCGAAGTACTCGTTCTTGATCTCGCTCAGGAGCATCAGTGTATCCCCTTTGCGTACGGTGTCTCCTTCTGTAATGAGCCAGCGGTCGATCCGACCCGGTATCGGGCTTTGAACCGACTGAGGTCTCTGGGTTGGGTAAAGCGCCGTCACCTTCCCCAGTCCATTGACGATCTGCATCCACGGAACAAATAGCAGGATGAAGACAATGGACACACTGGTGTAGATCCAATAGGTGAAAGCTTTGATCTGTGGGGTGGTGTCCGAAGCGGTCAGTGAGGGGTAATCCTCTTTTCGGATCTTGTCGTCTATCTTGTTGTTGGTGATGTTCAGCATGCCGTCAGATTCCAAAGGCCGCAGCCACTTTAGGTTCACGGACGATGTCCTCAAAACTTCCAATCAGTTCCACTTTGCCTTCTTCCATATAGATCGTACGATCACATTGAGACGCCACCATGGGATCGTTCGAGGCCACGACAAGGGTCCAATCTCTTTCTGGGGAGGTCATGTGGGTGACGATCTCACCAAAGTCTGCCAGTTCTGATAGGTCATAAAGGTCGTCAAGAAGCAACAGGCTTGGCTTGTGGACAATGCTTCGGGCCAAAAAGATCCTCGTGATGACCCGAGGATGCAAATTGCGGTTGGCGGGGTCCATAACGGTGAAAAGCCCATTGGGCAGTGTGTTGACCACTTTGGTCAGTCCACTCACCTTGAGCGCGGTCTGCAGGTCATCCTGGCTGATGCCTTCACGACCCAGCGTAATGTTGTCCACGAGCGAAGCTGAGAACAAGCTCTCCTGATTGAAATTGTCTCCGATCCTGAAGCGCAAACTCTCCAGATCGAGACTGGAAGCGGGCAGGCCGTCGTAGGCAAGTATGCCGGTGAATTCGGTATAGATGCTTCCAAGAACATGCATCAAGGCCGTCTTTCCTGAACCGTTGTTCCCCGAGATACAGACTTTCTCCCCAGCGGCGATCTCCAGGTCCACACCATTCAGGACAGAGCGCTTCTGAGGCGCGAAGTGCAGCCTCAGGTCATTCATCTTCAGGTGAATGTTGGTGCCTTCCGGCAGCTCCATGGTCTGTTCTCCTCTTCCCTGTTCAAGTTCGATATCCATCACCTGTCCGAGCTTTTCCAATCCGGTGAGCAGGTCGTAGATCGTCTGTAAAGACAAGATGATCTTCTCAACGGAATTGATGATGGTGATGATGATGATCTCTCCTGCGACGAACTGCCCGATGTTGATCTCCCTTCTCATCACCAGCAACCCGCCAAGGATGAGCAATCCACCGGTGATCAGTGTTTTGAAGGTCACACTTTGGATGAACTGCCACAGGAGTACCTTGAAATGAGCCTTTCGAGCGTTGAGGTAGCCCATGGACAGGCGATCGGTCTCCTTCATCACGAAATCAGTTCTTCCGGCCATCTTAAAGGTGGTCAGTGAATGCGCGATCTCCTCGAGCCAATAAACCGACTTGTATTTTTGGCTCGATTCGTTGATGCTTGTTCGCAGCCCATGCGGAGCGGTGAAATAGAACATGATGAGCAGGATGCCCACCATGATCAGTCCGAAGAAAATGAAGAAGGGGTGGTAGATGCTCAAGAGGATCAGACCGAACAGGATGTTCAATACACTCGTCGAAAAGTCGAGCAGCACCTTGGGCAGCGATTTCTGTACGGTCAGGATATCGAAGAAGCGGTTGATCAGCTCGGCCACATCGTACTT
>RFXV01000046.1 GCA_009921445.1 Flavobacteriia bacterium | reverse complement strand
TGACTGCAAGCTTGGGAGATTGCAGGGGAAGCGTACCCAGTCCGACAAACCTCCTCGGGTATCTCCGGACGACATCCGCTATGTGGTCATTCAGGAATTTGGATACCTTCAAGGCATCCTCAGCCTTGGCCCAATAAGAAAACATCACAGGAACGGTGGACAAAACCTGCACGTCCACTCCGAAACTGCCGCACTCTTTCATCCTCTTTTCCGCATCCCAGCAGTTGTCTTCGATCTCGCGAAAAAAATGATCGTCGCGCATCATGCGTGCGCTGCAGCATCCTGTGTGGTCCAGTTGGATGAAGCCACCATAACCGAACATGCCTTTGAAATCGGGAATATCCTTCGGGAGGATGTGCGTATGTATATCGACCGTGAACGGTCGGTCGGTCCGTGCCTCCATTCGCTCAGACGAATCGGGAATCCGCGGCCATTACCGTTCCACATTCGGAACAGCTCCTTTTTTCTTCCGAGGCATAGAACTCCCTGAATCTGGGAAGGAAGTCCTTTTCAATATTTGTGAGCGGGAAGTAGGTGGCGTGCAGCTCATTGTTGCAACCCTCGCAAAACCACATCAGGCCATCCTGATGTTCCGGCTTACGCACCCGTTCGATGACCAGCCCCACAGACCCCTCCGAGCGAATCGGGCTGTGCGGCACCTTTGGGGGAAGAAGGAACATCTCTCCTGCCCTGATGGGCACATCAACAGATCGTCCGTCCTCCTGAATTTTTACAACGATATCGCCTTCGAGCTGGTAGAAGAGTTCTTCCGTCTCGTTGTAATGATAATCTTTTCGGGCATTGGGGCCGCCCACGATCATAACGATGTAATCTGTGCCTTCGGGATAGAGATTCTTGTTGCCAACAGGTGGCTTGAGCAGGTCTCGGTTATCTTCTATCCACTTTTGGAGGTGAAATGGTTTGTTCATTGCTGATGGGATCGAGCCCAATTTACAAATTGGCCATACACCCGAGCGAATCGCTACCGATCCTTAGGAAAAGACCTCTGCGATCATGCACCGAACGCCACCGCCGCCCAGGTCCTCTATTGTTGGTATGGCCGCATCGATAATGCTGCCAAAGCGTTCCAGCGCCCGAACGATCTTCGGGTCGATCTCTGTGCGGCTCCTGCTGCTCATGACGATGATCGTTTCGCCTGAAGCAGATCGCATCTCAAGAATGTTCCCTCCGAAACTGGCGATGTCCGAGTAGGTGAGCTCCAAGATCTCTCTGCCTGAATTTTTCAATTGCCGGCGAACAGCTTTCCGTTCTTCCTCAGAACGTATAGACTCCAAACAAACCGCTGCCCATCTCGTCCCAATACTCATCAGCACATTGGTGTGGTAAATGAGCGTATCTCCCACCGGATCCTGATAAGAATGGAAACCCATCACCTTATAGCCCATCTGTTCTGCCCAGCTATGGAGCACAGACCGATCGGTCCTTGGGCCCAGCGCGGCGTAGGCCACTTTGCCGATCCTGTCCAAAACCATACTTCCCGTTCCTTCAAGAAACCTTCCTGCATTCTCCTCCGCCGTTAGATCGATCTGCTGGTATTCCCCATTGGGATCCAATCGATCTATGATGTCCTGCCGGCGTTCCAATCTGCGGTTCGGAGCATACATGGGATAAAGGACCATTCGGTTTCCTTCGTGCAATGAGATCCAGTTGTTGGGAAATATGGCATCCGGCGCATCGTACATCGTATCGGCGGGCATGACTTCGACCTGCACACCGCTTTGGGTCAGGACATCGCGAAGGGCATTGAATTCGCGCTGGATGACCGCATTCAGGTCTTTGGGAACAGGCACCTCTTTTTGAAAGGCATTGTTCACAGCTGTTTCTTCATTCCTGCGGAAATTTCCAGGAGCGACCATGAATACCCTCGATGTGGACTGATCAGCCATTTGATATGTTTTCTCGATACAAAGGAAGTGTGGTACACCGGAAGAGTCCGCCCAATGCTCCTACCGGCGACAGGTCCAACTCATGTACCCGATAGCCTTCAGACCGGAGCCATTCGTTCACCCGCTCAAAGCGGAGATCGCTCACCACTGTATCCCGACGAATGGAAAAGAGATTCGACCGCAGTTCGATCATTTCCTTTCTGTCGAGAAGTAGGTAGCTGACCTTGCCCAGCTCATCGCGCAGTTCCTGCAACTCCTCGGGGTCTTTAAATCCTTCCTCGAAGAGCAGGCAATGTCCCAAACCCAGTGGCATGAATCCGCAATCCAGATGCAATACATTCTGTTCGACCTCGTCGTCGGATTTGATCAACTGACACCCCACGACCTTGCGGTTTGGGAACTGCTGACTCAGCCAGTCCAATGCGGCGCGATTGGTCCGTGCAGTCTTGAACTGCTGCATTTCCTGTTCATCTGAATAACCGACGATCAAGGCATGTGGGAGAACGAGTACGTCCCCCCCTTCCACTTGGACTTCCGCAGGTGGTTGCAAAACCTCATAGCTGCCGAGCAAGGGCTGTACTCCCTCCCACTCTCGCTGACGGTCTTCGATCATGGACGAAACCACAAATCGGTCATCCACCACAAATCCGACGTCGCGTGCAAAGATCTGATCGACACCGTGGATGTTCTGTGGCCGCAATACACAAACCCCTTCTTCCTCCAAGACCAACTGGAACGAATTCAGGCTTCGCTCCAACGCCTTGTCCGATGGAAAGCGATCCTGCATGATCGTCCGACGTGTGGTCGGGTCATAGGCGTCAGCGAGCTGAGGAACGGCTCCGCGGTCGGTGCTGATCCCCAATAGCACGGTCTGAAGTTCGTCCCACTCTGCGTTCTGCTGAAGGGGATGGGTCAAATTATTCGAAGTTGTGTGCACCGAACACAAAGGTAGGTCGAAGAAACAGCTTCCGCGAAGCGTGCATTGCGCCGATCCATGGTGTTAAAAAACTGAACATTCGGCGCGTATTGAGTTTATTTACAATGAGAAAAAACTGAAATACCATGAAATTCCCCTACAGTTTCGCCCTGTTGTTTTCGGTCTTTTGTGCCACGGCACAAGTGGATCAATACGCACTCGATAAGCTCAAAGCAGAGCTCTTTGCAGAACAGGTATTCGACGAATACGATCTGAGCGACCTGGTGATCACAGATGTGGTTCCCTCCAATGCAAGCGGTCTCACCCACTACTATGCACAACAGCGGATACAAGGGATTCCGATTCACGGAGCGGTGCTGAACTATTCCTTGAAGGATGAGGAGTTGTTGGTCCGGGGAAATCGCTTCGTCTTAGGCCTGCAATCCCGAGACTTGTTGACCACTCCTCAAATAAGTGCAGAAGAGGCACTCAACAGATCACTTGACCACCTGAAGATCCCGACACAGGCCAAATCATCCGAACTTGTCCCCTTGGGAGATTTCCGCTGGGAGTGGCGCGATACGGATATGTTCGATGAAGGCATTCCCGTAGCGCTGAAATATTGGAACACGGGAGACGGGCTTGAGCTCATTTGGGAAACGGCCATCCAGCCCCACGGATCGGAACATTGGTGGGTGTTGAGGTCGAGTGCACAGTCTGGTCAGCTTATCGATCAGCAGGATCTCGTACTCTTTTGCGACTTTGGCCACGCGGGCCATTTCTGCCAGGGCCATGAGCAAGAAATTGCAGGAGCGGATGAGCAGCAATTGCTGCCAGTTCTGCCCGCTCAATACAACGTTTTTTCTCTTCCTGTGGAAAGCCCGAGTCATGGCAACCGCAGCATGGTCATCGATCCAAGTGACAGCCTCGCCTCGCCCTATGGCTGGCACGACGACGACGGACAGAGCGGTGCTGAATACACCATCACCCGCGGGAACAATGTATACGCCTACGAAGACGAGAACGACAATGATCAACCCGGTTTCAGTCCGGATGGAACGGCCCAGCTCAACTTTGATTTTCCCTACGCCACCACGAACACAGTAGCAGCGAATCAAAGTGCAGCGATCACCAATCTGTTCTACATGAACAATATGATGCACGACATCTGGTACCACTACGGATTTGATGAAGCAGCAGGAAATTTCCAAAACAATAACTACGGCAGAGGTGGAACTGCCGGTGATTATGTGCTCGCCGAGGCAATGGACGGCGGAGGCACCAGCAACGCCAATTTTGCCACACCGCCCGATGGGTCGAACCCGAGGATGCAGATGTATCTCTGGGGATCCGGAGGCGGAGGTGGAGGCGCCACCTTTACAGTGAACAGTCCCACAGGAATAGCTGGCTCCTACACGGCCACCACAGCCACTTTCGGGCCGGGACTTCCCGCCACGCCTTTGACGGCAGATGTGGTACTTGCCATCGACAATACAGCTCCCGTCAACGACGGTTGTGAACCCCTCACAAACGGCAGTGCGCTCAGCGGAAAGATCGCACTCATCGACAGGGGCAGCTGCACCTTTGTGTCCAAGGTGGAGGCAGCGGAGAATGCCGGAGCCGTGGCTGCGGTCATCGTCAACAATGTACCGGGCAACCCGATCAGTATGGGCGGCAATGGATTCAACATCGGCATCCCTTCTGTAATGATCAGTCAGGCCGATGGAAACCTCATCAAGACCGAGTTGGCCAATGGAGCTGTGAATGCCACCCTGGTGAATTCTTCGGGATCGTTCGTTGCTCCCGATGGGGACTTCGACAACGGCATCATCGCCCATGAGTACGGACACGGGATTTCCATTCGTATCTCGGGCGGACCAAGCAATAGTTTTTGCCTGGACAACGCCGAACAAATGGGCGAAGGCTGGAGCGATTGGTTCGGCCTGATGCTCACCATGGAGCCAGGCGATCAGGGCAGCGACATTCGCGGGATCGGAACTTATGCCGTTGGACAGAGCACGACAGGAGGCGGCATTCGCCCTGCTCCCTACTCCACCGATTTCAACATCAATCCCTATACCTATGGCAACAGCAACGACGCCAATATCTCTGTCCCACACGGAGTAGGCTTCATTTTTGCCACCGTCCTCTGGGACCTGAACTGGGCGCTGATCAACCAGTACGGCGGTACACCAGACCCCGATCTCTACTCCGGCAATGGCGGAAACAACATTGCCATGCAGTTGGTCATCGAAGCCTTAAAACTGCAGCCCTGCAATCCGGGAATGATCGACGGTCGTGATGCCATACTCGCTGCAGACCAGGCGCTGTACGGAGGCATGCATCGTTGTCTGATATGGGATGTGTTCGCCAACAGAGGATTTGGCTTCAGTGCCACGCAGGGAAGTTCATCGAGCAGAAGCGATCAGGTAGAAGCCTTCGATCTTCCCCCCTTCTGTTTGGTGCCCACCACCCCACCGACGGCCTCTTTCAATGCCGCCGCCGTCTCAAGCTGTGACCTCGAGTTCAACTTCACGGACAACAGCACGAATGTGCCGCAGAATTGGCTCTGGGATTTTGGTGATGGCACCTCATCCGCCCTTCAGAACCCAAGCCATACCTACCCTGCAAGTGGAACCTACACAGTCAAACTCGTTGTGAGCAATACCGTGGGTTCCGACTCCACCACACAGACTGTCAGTATCGTTCTGCCGGCTGCCCCAACAGTGGACGAACTGAACGCCTGTTCCGGCGACAGCGTACTCGCTACAGCCATTGGCAACGGATCCATAGAATGGTTGGATCTCTCTGGGAATCTGATGGCAACGGGAGATACACTGAATCTGCCTCCGCTCAGTGGACCAGCGACCTATCTCCTCAGGGACAATGTGACCGCTCCTCCTGCCCAGGTCGGTCCATTGGACAATTCCATCGGCGCTGGCGGTTACCACGGAACGGGGTACCACGGCGCGTTGAACTTCACGGCTGTTCAGGGATGCGAGATCCTCTCGGCATGGGTGGATGCAGATGGACCCGGCATACGCTCCTTTATCGTCGGGAGCGGATTCAATACCAATGGAGCCACGCCCACAGGAAATGCCATTGTGGATCAAGTCACCGTCATGCTTGTGGATGGACCTCAACGCGTCAACCTGAACCTCTCGGTTCCCGGTCCTGGCGACTACAGCCTTGGCGCCTCGCTGACCAATGCGACGGCTGTCTACAGAAACAGCAACGGAGCGAACTATCCGTATACTGTAAATGGTCTGATCGACATCAGCAGCTCCTCCGCCACCACGAATCCAACTGGTTATTACTACTACTTGTACGATCTTGAAGTACAGGAGAAGGCCTGCTATTCGGATTTTGACACCCTTGATATTCGTCCCGCGACCGCCGATTTCTCCTTCACCGGAAATGGCAGTGCCATCAGTTTCCAAGATCTGTCTACCGGGGCAACCGATTGGAACTGGGATTTCGGAGACGGAAATGTATCCACTCTTCAAAATCCTGTACACACCTATGCATCCTCAGGAAACTATCTCGTGCGTCTGAGTGTGAATGGCGGATCCTGCACTTATTCACTCAGCATCGATGTGGCCCTGTCTGCTGAGGAACAGGACATGACGCAACAGATCACTCTTCTTCCCAATCCGGCCGCTGGCGACTGTCTTCTGCAATGGGAAAGGCCGACTGAAGCTCCTGGGCGCGTTCGTGTCCTCAGTGCAAGCGGACAACTCATTTGGGATACGGAAACACCGAGTGGAGCAAGCTCTGTGACGGTTCCGTCTCGTAGCTGGGCCGAAGGCATCTACCTGATCCACTTCCAGAGTGCAGATATGAAACAGGTCTTGCGTTTGGTCAAGAACAGATGAATTTGAGGTCGTCTTTATGACCTCTTGGAACAGCCAGCCTTCGGGCTGGCTTTTTTATGCTTTACGCTTCACTCCTTCCGTCTGAAAAAAGAGAGAAAGCTTCCTTGATCTGCTGCATAACTGATCCTTTCCTTTTAGTTTTGGCCGCTTGAATTTTTGCTTTCCCTTTTTATTCTAACTCATCACACAACATGTCGTACAGAGAAGAAAAAGTCCTCTCCCTGAGCGGAGTCGATCTTCAAAATGCCAACGAACAAGATCTTAGAAAACTCAGTCGCACGGCACTTGAAGCTGGCATCCACGGTTTGTGCTTCAGCCCATATGAGGAAGGCCAAAAGCCAGGAGATGTCCTCAGTGCCGATCAGATCCGTCGAAGGCTCGAGTTGATCCGTCCATACACCTCCTGGGTGCGCTCTTTTTCCTGCACAGAAGGAAATGAGCAGATACCTCGGATCGCCAAAGAATTGGGATTCAAAACACTTGTAGGCTGCTGGCTGGGCAGCGACCGGGAGAAAAATGCAGAGGAGATGGAGGGTCTTGCGCAACTCTGCCGCGAGGGTGTAGTGAACATCGCTTCCATCGGAAACGAAGTCTTGTATCGGGGGGATCTGTCTGAAGAAGATCTTCTTGCCTACATGGAAGAAGCGCGGCATTTCACAGGTTCCATTCCCATCGGATATGTCGACGCGTACTATGAATTTGTCAACCGGCCCCAGCTGGTCGATGCTTCAGATGTGGTACTGGCCAATTGCTATCCCTTCTGGGAGAAATGCCATCAGGACTATTCCCTGATCTACATGAAAGAAATGTACCGCCAGGCGCTGGGGGCTGCGCGTGGCAAGAAGGTGATCATCACTGAAACGGGCTGGCCCAGTCAGGGAAGCGACCTCGGAGCGGCTCATCCCTCCTATGAGAACGCACTGAAATATTTCATCAATGCGCAGCAATGGTCGCGTGAAGATCAAATTGAGATGTTCTATTTTTCCTCTTTCGACGAATCCTGGAAGATCAGTGCTGAGGGCGATGTAGGCGCCTATTGGGGTCTTTGGGATGCGCAGGAGCAACTTAAATTCTAAAGCCTATGCAGCAGCACCCGAGCTACGCACACCAACTGGGCATACCCAGAGGACCCGCCATCTGTTATTCGGGTTACCGTGCGGGCCAGTCGCCTGGGGAAGTCTATCCGACCTATCGGCAGGTGAAAGAAGACCTTCTTTTGATCAGCGGCCAATGGAAATACATCCGGCTCTACAGCTGCGATATGCACTCCAAGACCGTCCTGGAAGTGCTACGGAAGGAACAGATCCCGATAAAGGTGATGTTGGGTGCCTACATCATCGCGGAAGAAAACAACACAGGCTGCCCATGGGGCGGGGCGTATGATCCCGGCGTTTTGGAGGAGAACCGGAAGAAGAATCAGGAGGAGATCGGCCGTTTGGTGACTCTCTCGAATGAATACCCAGAGATCATCTTCTCGCTCTCTGTGGGCAATGAGGCTTGCGTAGACTGGACAGACCACATGGTCCCGGTGGAGCGCGTCATAGAATATGCCCGCTTTGTTCGCTCCAATACAACTCATCCGGTCACCTTTTGCGAGAACTACGTACCCTGGCTGGATAAACTGCTGCCCCTGGCAGAAGAACTCGACTTCATTTCCATACACACCTACCCCGTTTGGGAATACAAGGACATAGAAGAATCTCTGGAATTCACACAGCAGAATTTTCTTCAGGTAGCCGAGAAACATCCGGGAAAACTGATAGTGATCACCGAAGCGGGGTGGACCACCCAGTCGAATGGCATTGGCATTCCGAAAAAGAACGTCGGCGAAGCGTATCAGAAGATCTATTACGAACGCCTGAGCCAATGGTGCGCCGAAAACGAAGTGCTCACCTTCTTCTTTGAGGCTTTCGATGAGCCTTGGAAGGGTTCTGCCGACCCGCTGGAGCCTGAAAAGCACTGGGGCGTATTCTTCGAAGACCGAAAGCCCAAGATGGTGCTGCAGCAAACGAGCTATAAGGAAGCGTAAAGTATCAGGCCATCACTCGAGAAACTGCTCCAAAAGCAGAAAGCAGCCCAGCAGAACAGTAAAGGCAAAAACTGCGGAGGCCGTAGTGTACAGGGCGTCTTTTCGGGTCCAGCGTATCTGTAGTCTTTCACGGAAGGCCGCATAGGCCATGAGGTCCCTCTCTTGGTTGGTCAAAAAGGCGACCGTTGTCCAGAGCAGAATATTGAGCACAGTGGCGACGGATAGAAGGTGTGCGAAACCGGGTGCGCTCTCGGATGGTAAGAACAGATCGATCAGAAGATAGGCAGAGGGGACGCATAGATAGGCGCCAAGCATGGCTGCCAATTGTGCCTGAGCATTGATCCGCCACCAGAACCAGCGCATGAGATATACCGAACCGACCCCTGCTGTTACACCGAGCAGCCATTTGACGCCCTCGAGTATGCTTTCTAGTTGATGGGCGATCAAAAGAGCGAAGCCCATAATGAAGAACATGATCCAGCGACCTATTTGTGTCTTCTTTTTGGATTGCCGCCATTCGTTTTTTGTCTGAATGAGCATTCCAGAGCCCCAACTCATAAAGCTTTCACTTGTGCTCACTGCAAGGCCGATGAAGGCGACCAACAAGACAGGAGCAAGCTCTTCCGGCAATAAATGGAGCAGGGCCGCGAGGTACGAATGATCCCCAGATACTCCGAGACGGGTATTGGCAAAAAGCGTGAGAAAGGCCACAGCCATACCCACCAGGAGCAAGAGCATCTTCGATGTCCAGCTTGCATAGAGCACCTTTCTTCTTGCGTTCAGCCCAAGCATATGCTGCGCTTCCATACCACTTCCGTCCTGAAGTTCGGCAGACCACCACTGGATGCCCAGAAAGACGAACAGCTCGAACATTGTGAATTCCTCGTAGGTCGATGCATCAGAAGGGATCCCTGTCATCGGCTCCGCAACTCCCCATGAAAAGCGCACCAGCGCAAAAAGAAGAAGCCCGATGAACAGCAGAAGATTGAGTGCGTCCGTTCTGGACTTGGTGGTGAACGAGGCGCCCAGACCCAAAAGCAGCATCATTGCACCGGAGATCATGAGCCATGGAAGATCCATATCCGGGAAAAACTGGATGAATACATCTGCCAGGGCCTTAATGAGCAGAGCCAAAAGGAGGGGAATGACCAACAGCCCCAGATAAAATGAGCGGAAGGCCAACAGGCGATGTGCCCAAGGTCTTGCGTAACGGAGGGCAAGAAACTCATTTTCTGAAACGACCTCCAGTTTGGACCACCAGCGGGAAAACAGGAAAGGGAAAAAACCAATGCCCATGACACCAGACCAAATGAAGAACAGGCCATGAGGTCCGTGCACATTGACCACACTGCTCACTCCTGCCATGCTGGAAAGGGAGAACATAGCCGCCGATAAAGAGATGGCCAGACGCACCCAGGAAGTTCCGCTTGGGTAGTTCCAAATGGAAGGACTTATTCTCTTACGACTCCTGAATTGGATGAATAAAATGGCAAGAACATAGGCTGAGATCCAATAAATCCAGCCGATGGACATCAGTCCAAAAGACCGTTGAAGTGAACGAATCCGCTTTGACCGATCAATTCTGCGGCCGCTGTTCGATCGATGGATTCGCCGGCCAGTCGTTGTGCCTTCATCATCAAGAGCCGGTGCAGATTGAGCTCGTTCCATCCGTGTATGAAAGAAGTGCCCTGTGTTTGCTTCCTTTTCTTCGAAGCCTCCAGAGGCAAGAAGAGACGTCTGTAGAGTGCCATTCGTATAAAGGCGGCATCGCTGATGACTGCATCTGCCCTTGGTTGTGGAAGTTCACTGAGTACATCGATCAATTCAGGAACATCATTTCTCAGGATCAGTGCATCGCACAATACGGAATGCGCCAACTCTCGGAACTTCGGATCGTGTCGCAAACTGAATTCCTCCTTTAAGGAGGCCCGAACGCTTTGGATGAGTTCTGGTATTTCGTCCTCCCTTTCATGAACCAAAAAACAGCTGCACATCAATCGCGTGCGCGGCATGACATTCAATTCCATTGATCGGTCCCTCACGGACTGGAACTCTGCGGCCTCCATATAGGTCCTCAGATCCGCGATCTTCTTGTTCTTCTCTGTCAGATACCGAATAAAGAGAAGCATGGCCGTACAGAAGGCCACCGAATCGATGGTCTCAAGGGAAAGTTCGTCCTCTTCCTCCGCAATGCGTTCCTTGAAGTAGTCCAACTGCATTTCCAAAATGGGCACAAAGAATGATTCGGGCTCATTCAGGTCCCACATGGTCTTGGTGTAATACAGAGTGAACTGAGGCGTTTTGATCAGGCCGCAGATCCACGGCGATTCCAGTGGGGCCTTATGCGCTCGAAGCGCCTTAGCGATCGAATTCCCGATGAGCATCTGCTCCCAACCCAAATCTCCATATCGGAGCGTAAGAGATGTGAACCACTGCTTGAATTGATCCGACTCACTATTGAATAAACTCCTGATCAAAGCCTCTACTCCTTTGTCTACTTTTTGATCTACCTCTATAAGTCGATCAAAGGAGGGAATAGGCTGTATAAAATCAATTTTCAAATGCTCGATAAGGAGCTGCAGGAGCTGCATGGAACGCAGAGAGGCATTGACCCCCTGCTTTTCAGAATTCAACATTCTGTAGATGGTGCTCGAGGATACGCTTTGGCCTGTTCTGTATCGTATCTCCTCTGCAAGCTGCCTGCAAGCTGTGATCGATTGCGTTTTTATACCTAGAAGATCGAATGCCTCGAGAACCAACTCTCTGGATTCAGAATGGGTATGTGCTTTTTTCATTGATCAAATACATAAAGCAGTGGGACGAATGGAATCAATGAATAGAATGAAAAAGAGTAAATCGATAGCTTATTTAATATCCAAAGTAGTGAAAAGCTTACATGGATTTAAGAACCCACAGACTTGTTTTTAACACACGGGAAAGGCCCTTTCCCAACCACAAAAAACCGGCACAGGGCCGGTTCTATCTAAAAAAATTGATATTCAGTCTGTGAACTTTTTCAACCATTTGTCATAGGCCTCCTGATACTCCGCGGGATTCTTGTAGGATTTTCTTGAAGGCCGCCCATTGTGATTTCCGGCATGGGCCTCACTCAGGATCTCTCTGGTGGCAATGTGCTTATCTATGAATCTGGACAGATAGTGGCGTCGCCCCTCCAGGTCGGCAAAGTCCAGTCCGGTGGCCTTTTCTCCTTTGTAGTTGACATCGATGGAGAAGATCGAACCGTTGTTCTCGACCAGATACAGATCGGAAATACAGACCAGTGTATCGTTCTCCCACTTCAGCGTGGTACGGTATCCGCTATGGCCATAGACCGTGCGGTGCTCTATCTGCTTTTGGTGCAGATACACACTGTCTCCTTCTGAGCGCTCAAACATCTTTCCTTCCACATAGTCCGGAAGATGCACCCGATCGTACATATTCAGATAGGCACCAGAATTGTCCAGGCTGTCGCAGATGACCTCGTAACGGAGTTTGGCTTTTTTGTATTCCTCCTTCGATTCGTAATTCTTTTTGTTTGGTTTTTCGCTGTTGGCGTAGATCTCTTTGAGCTCTTCGATGCGCACATTGTACTCCGCCACCTCGATGTGGTCGAGCACGGAATAATGCCGGTAATTGAAGGACGGCCAATTGGAGACGATCTCAGTGACCACCCCATTGTAGGCCGTATTGACCAATGGTTTTTCTTCCTCAAATTCAAAAAGAGAAGGATGGGGCAGCACCGCCTTCTCCACATAGGCCAAAAAGCCTTGCAGCATCATGCCCCCATAGCCCTCG
>RFXV01000045.1 GCA_009921445.1 Flavobacteriia bacterium | reverse complement strand
ATGGCCTGCAGTTCTGGGCCAATAATGATGGCAACGGATACGCCCGCTTGTACGAGCAGGGTGTCGGCTTGCCACTGAAGACATTTTTGGCAGACTTCGGAAGCCGCATCGATTATTGGTTCATTGTGGGCTCTGGCTTGGGTGTGGAAACATTGCCTGATGCGGGCATTGATTTCTACCCGAACCCTGCGCGTGAAGAGATAGAACTCTTTTGGTCGGATGGATCGGCTGGCCTGCAGGTGCAGGTATACGATCTGAGCGGTCGGCTGATCTCCAAGGATCGGGTGGAAGGCTCAGGAAGCGCTCGTTGGTCATTGTCCAATATTCCCGGCGGAGCCTATCTGATCGAACTGCGCACGGAAAATGGCCATAGAAAGTGCGAGCGATTGCTCGTTCAATGATCTAGATCGCTTTGAGGCCGGCGATGGTCTTTTCGGGATCCGCTGAACCGAATACGTAGCTGCCAGCTACCAATACATCGGCTCCGGCATCTTTCAGGAGTTCGGCATTGGCATCGCTCACTCCGCCGTCAATTTCGATCAGGGTGTTGGTGCCTTGCGCGTGGATCATGGCCTTGAGCCGGCGCACTTTTTCATAAGTGCTTTCTATGAATTTCTGACCGCCAAAGCCGGGGTTGACCGACATCAGACAGACCAGGTCGGTTTCCGCCAACACATGTTCAATGGATTCCACCGGACTGTGCGGATTCAGCGCCACACCGGACTTCATGCCGCATTGCCGAATGGCCTGAAGGCTTCTGTGCAGATGCGTGCTGGCTTCCAGGTGGATGCTGAGGATGTCGGCTCCTGCCTTTTTGAAGTCTTCGATGTAGCGCTCGGGTTCGGCGATCATCAGGTGCACGTCGAAGGGCTTGTCACTCAGCGGCCGGATGGCCTTGATGACCGGCATCCCAAAGGTGATATTGGGGACAAAGCGCCCGTCCATGACATCGAGGTGGAACCAGTCGGCCTCGGATCGGTGCAAAAGCGCGGCTGCTTTTCCGAGTTCAGAAAAATCGGCAGAGAGGAGGGAAGGGGCGATCAGCGGCATGGGCTAAAAATAAACCAATACCGCCTATTTGTCTTTCGGAAATTTTAACCGAGGTAGGACTTGAGGATCTTGCTCCGGGAGGTGTGCTTGAGTCGGCGGATCGCCTTCTCTTTGATCTGGCGAACGCGTTCGCGGGTCAGGTCGAATTTCTCGCCGATCTCCTCCAGGGTCATCGGATGCTGTCCGCCCAAACCGAAGTACAGACGCACCACATCGCCTTCTCTCGGAGTAAGGGTAGAGAGGGAGCGTTCGATCTCCGTGCGGAGCGAATCGTGCATCAGGTCTTCATCAGGGTTCGGACTGTCTCCAACATTGAGCACATCGTAGAGGTTGGAGTCCTCGCCTTCCACCAGTGGCGCATCCATGGACACATGCCGACCGGAGTTGCGCATGCTCTCCTTTACATCGTTCTCGCCCATCTCCAGCTTGCCTGCGATCTCTTCGGCAGAGGGCGGACGCTCGTGCTTCTGCTCCAGGGCGGCGTAGGCTTTATTGATCTTGTTGATCGAACCGATCTTATTGAGCGGAAGACGCACGATACGCGACTGCTCGGCCAATGCCTGCAGGATGGACTGACGGATCCACCAAACGGCGTAGGAGATGAATTTGAAACCGCGCGTTTCATCGAAACGCTGTGCCGCTTTGATGAGCCCCAAGTTCCCTTCATTGATCAGGTCAGGAAGGGTAAGTCCTTGATTCTGATACTGCTTGGCAACAGAAACAACAAAGCGAAGGTTGGCCTTGGTCAGCTTCTCAAGAGCGAGTTGGTCGCCCGCCTTGATCTTCTGGGCGAGTTCCACTTCTTCTTCGGCAGTGATCAGTTCTACTTTACCGATCTCCTGTAAATACTTATCCAGGGATGCTGTTTCCCTGTTGGTGACCTGTTTTGTGATCTTTAACTGCCTCATGAGCTCTTGGGATTATTCAATAATTCGCGGTTTCTGTTGTTCAAACGGAGGTTCAGTCTTCTGATTGCTCCTTGGGCTTGCGCTCCGGACGCGGCAGAAGAACCTTTCTGGAAAGCTTCAGCTTGCCCCGGTCGTCCTTGCCTATGAGTTTCACATCCAGTTTGTCGCCTTCCTTCAGCACATCTTCGACCTTTTCCAGTCTGCGCCACTCGATCTCTGAAATGTGCAGCAGCCCATCCTTTCCCTTTGCGATTTCTACAAACGCGCCGAAGGGCATGATGTTCTTCACCGTACCGTGGTACACCTGTCCGACCTCAGGAATGAATATGATCTCCTTGATCGCCTTGATGGCGCTGGCCATAGCTTCTCCGTCGTTCGAGCTGATCTCCACGATGCCTTCTTCGCCTTCTTCTTCAATGGAAATGCTGGCTCCGGTATCGGCCTGGATGCCCTGGATGACCTTTCCGCCAGGTCCGATCACCGCACCAATGAATTCCTTCGGAATGCGCATCACTTCCATGCGTGGTGCATGTGGCTTGTAATCTGTCCGTGGAGCATCGAGGGTCTCGAGCATCTTGTCCAAAATGTGCAGTCTGCCGGCACGGGCCTGCATGAGTGCTTTCTCCAGGATCTCGTAGCTCAAACCGCTGATCTTGATGTCCATCTGACAGGCAGTGATCCCGTCCTTGGTACCAGTGACCTTGAAGTCCATGTCGCCAAGGTGGTCCTCGTCACCGAGAATGTCGGAGAGAACGGCATAATTGCCACTGTCCTTGTCGGTGATCAGTCCCATCGCAATTCCGCTCACTGGCTTTTTGATCTGGATACCCCCGTCCATCATGGCCAGTGTTCCTGCGCAAACCGTTGCCATGGAAGACGAACCATTGGATTCGAGGATGTCCGAAACGATGCGGATCACATAGGGGTTGTCCGAAGGAATCATGCCCTTCAGTGCACGCTGTGCAAGGTTTCCGTGTCCGATCTCCCTGCGGCTGGTTCCGCGAATTGGGCGGGCTTCACCTGTGGAGAAAGGAGGGAAGTTGTAATGCAGATAGAAACGCTCTGCGCCCTGGTAGGTCGCCATGTCGATGCGGTTCTCATCCAAACTGGATCCGAGTGTGACCGTGGTCAGGGATTGGGTTTCACCGCGAGTG
Organism: Flavobacteriia bacterium; assembly: GCA_009921445.1. GTDB lineage: Bacteria > Bacteroidota > Bacteroidia > Flavobacteriales > Schleiferiaceae > RFXV01. The sequence continues at coordinate 9,470 of RFXV01000045.1, read as the reverse complement.
AATACTGCTGAACCGTGGGATCCGGGCAGATAATCCACTTCACACCAAATGGGGCGAACTTCATCCGTGGCCCGTCCATCGAGACGCTGACCGTCCTTGAGGATCATTTGGCGCATGGCTTCGTATTCCACTGCACCGAAATATGCCGAGAAGAATGGGCTCTTTTCGGAAAGCTCTTCCTCACTCAGTCCGGCGGCAAATTCATCACGGATCGCGCGGAAAGCAGCGCTGCGCTCCTTTTTTGGAAGGCCGCTCTTGGCCACTTCATATACTTTATCGTAGGCGAAGGCATGGATCTCTGCCTTGAGTGCCTCATCGTGCGTCTCGTGGCTGTATTCGCGCTTCGTCTTGCTTTTCTCGACCTGAGCGGCGAGGGCAAGCTGGGCATCGATCTGCTTTTTGATCGCCTCATGGGCCACTTTGATGGCCTCCAGCATTTCCTGCTCAGAAACTTCATCCATTTCCCCTTCGACCATCACAATGCTCTCGGCAGTACCGCCGATCATCATGTCCATATCGGCCGTTTCGAGCTGTTCTACGGTTGGGTTGATAATGAATCCGCCGTCGACGCGCGCTACGCGCACTTCACTCATTGGTCCGTTGAATGGGATGTCCGAAACCGCGATGGCGGCAGACGCAGCAAGCCCGGCGAGAGAATCCCCTTTGTTGCTGTGGTCATAGGAGATCAGGTGGATGATCACCTGTGTCTCTGAGTGATAGTCTTTCGGAAAAAGAGGACGCAGTACACGGTCCACAAGACGCATGACCAGGATCTCCTCGTCGTAAGGACGGCCTTCTCTCTTCAAGAATCCTCCGGGGAAACGCCCAGTGGCTGCAAATTTTTCACGGTATTCGACCGTCAGGGGAAGGAAGTCCACGCCCTCGCGTGCGTCGTGATTGGAAACGACAGTGGCCAGAAGCATGGTGTCGCCGCAGCGAACAACCACAGAGCCCTGTGCTTGGCGGGCCAGTTTGCCCGTCTCAATGGTGATGGTCCTGCCGTCGTCGAGCAGGATCTCTTGGGTAATAGGTGTTGATGTCATGGGTTTGATTGACGCGATTATCAATGGAACAGGGTGCACACAAAAAAGGCAATGACGTGCATTGCCTTCTTTGAACAAGCGTGTTCTTTTATTTTCTCAGTTTGAGCTTCTCGATGATCGCTCGATAGCGTTCAATGTCCTTCTCCTTGAGATAGGCGAGCAGCTTTTTGCGCTTTCCTACAAGGTCGACAAGCGCTTTCTCAGTGCCTGTGTCTTTCTTGTTTTCGCGCAGGTGTTGGGTCAAGTGATTGATCCGGTGGGTGAAAAGGGCGATTTGTCCTTCTGGAGAACCCGTATCTGAATCAGACTTCCCGTGTTCTTTGAAGATCTCGCGTTTCTTTTCCGCAGTCAGGTACATACGGATGGTTTATTGATTACTATTCTGTTCAGTTTCAAGGGGTGCAAAGATACTTAATTAATCCCCTCCTTGCACATTTATTTGGAAGGCGAAACGCAGCGCAGATAGAAATCGATGTTCTCTTTCAGTTTGCTTCGCTCGCTGATCAGATCGAGAAAACCGTGTTCAAGCAGGAATTCTGAGGTCTGGAAGCCGTCGGGCAGATCTTTTCCTATGGTCTCCTTCACCACACGCGGTCCGGCAAAGGCGATCAGTGCATTGGGTTCTGCAATATGCACATCTCCAAGCATCGCAAAACTCGCTGTGACGCCACCTGTCGTCGGATCGGTCAGCACAGAGATATAAGGCAGACCGGCTTCAGCCAAAAGCCCAAGTTGGGCGGAGGTCTTGGCCATCTGCATCAGAGAAAAAGCGGCCTCCATCATCCGGGCACCGCCGGACTTGGAGATCATGATGAAGGGCATCTTGTTCTTGATGGAATGCTGAATGCCACGAGCGATCTTCTCGCCCACCACCGAACCCATAGAGCCGCCGATGAAATTGAAATTCATGGCCGAAATGGTGACCGCCTGGCCGCAGAGTGTTCCGTGTGCGGTGGAAACGGCGTCCTTCAGCCCTGTCTTTTTCACGCTGGCATTGTAGCGTTCAGAGTAGGCCTTGGTGTCCTTGAACTTCAGCGGATCGCCGCTTTTCATGTTCTTGTCCAGCTCGGTGTACTTGCCTTCGTCGAAGAGAATACTGAAGTACTCCTGCGCATTGATGCGGTCGTGATGCCCGCAGTTTGGACAAACCCAGAGGTTTTGTGCGTGCTCGTCCAGACTGACGATCACCTTGCACTTCGGACATTTGTGCCAAAGACCTTCTGGGACTTCTTTTTTGTCCTTGGTGTCTGTGGTGATGCCTTCTTTTTTCCGCTTGAACCAATCCATAGGAAGTTTTTCAGAAATGGAAAACGAGTTCGTTCGGTAAGGGATCAGGCAATGGAGATGGAATCGTCGAGGTAGACATCCTGAATGGCCTGAAGAATATCCACGCCCTCATTCATTGGCTTTTGGAAAGCCTTGCGACCAGATATCAGTCCGGTGCCACCTGCTCTCTTGTTGATCACGGCGGTTCGAACAGCATCTGCCAGATCAGACTCGCCAGAAGAGGCACCTCCGGAATTGATCAATCCGGCACGTCCCATATAGTTGTTGGCCACCTGATAACGCGTCAGATCGATGGGGTGCTCCGAACTCAGTTCGGTGTACATCTTCTCATTGAGCTTGCCGTAGCTGCTGTCTCCGCTGTTCAGGGCTTTGAATCCGGCGTTGCAGTCCGGCATTTTCTGCTTGATGATGTCGGCCTGAATGGTGGCGCCCAAATGATTGGCTTGTCCGGTCAGGTCGGCAGATGTGTGGTAATCCTTGCCGTCGATCTTGAAGGCTGAGTTGCGGGTGTAGCACCACAAGATGGTGGCCATGCCCAGTTCGCGTGCATATTCGAAGGCTTCAGCCACCTCGATGATCTGACGGCTGCTTTCCTCTGAACCAAAATAGATGGTCGCGCCTACGGCTTTCGCGCCCATGTTCCAGGCATCTTCGATGGTGCCAAACATGATCTGATCGAAGGTATTTGGATAGGTGAGCAATTCGTTGTGGTTGATCTTGACCACAAATGGGATCTTGTGGGCGTATTTACGGGCCACACTTCCCAATACACCGTACGTACTGGCTACGGCATTGCAACCGCCTTCGATGGCCAGTTCGACTATTTTTTCCGGATCGAAATAGATCGGGTTGGGAGCAAATGAAGCGCCTGCACTGTGTTCGATCCCCTGATCCACAGGAAGGATGGACATATAGCCCGTTCCGGAGAGTCTGCCGTTGTTGAACAGATCGTGCAAACTGTTCAGCACAGGAGTGGGTCGGTTGCTGCCGACAAAGACCCGGTCGATGAAGTCTGGGCCCGGCAGATGAAGCATTTCCTTACTGACCGTCTTGCACGTGTGACCGAGCAGATATTCAGCATCCTGCCCGAGTAGAGCCTGTACATTTTGAGCGCTCATGAAGAGTGTTTTGAAAAGGTTTAGTTGGCGAAGATAGTATGGGAGATTCAGAGGCTTGAAAAATACCAGCCCGCAGTTTCCAACAAGCCCCTAACGGCAAATGATCCAGCGTCCTCTGAGTGCAGTCTGCCCGTCATTGACTTCCAACAGATACATGCCTGAGGGGAGCGTGGACCGGAGGCCACCGGGCTTCCACCGTCCTTGCCGGAGCGTCCTCCCGCGCATGTCCATGATCCGATATCTGGGCATCCGGACAAAGGGCTCGAGGGAAATGTCCAGTGTGCCGTCCCTCGAGGGGTTGGGGAAGAGGATCAGGTCTTTTGAAAGGCCAGCAGAAGCAGGTTCGTCATCGGTCAGTCCGGGTTGGGTCTTCTTCCTTCCCTGGAAATATTCCAGTCCTCCTGATTCGTTCCCAATGACCACCTCCGGGATAGAATCTCCATTCAGATCGGCCAAAGTGGGCACAAGCTGCCGCCCGTGCAGAGGCTGCACAAATTCGGTCTCCACACCTGGGATCAGCCGCAGTTTGATATTCGGACGCCACCGGCTGTTGCCCAAATAGGGGAGTTGACAACCCTGTGCGCTGGGCGTGTTGTTGTTCTGCACATCGCCAAAGGCATTGGAGGAAAATGTCGTCAGGCTTCCCTCCACATGGATGTTCGGGTTGGGCGCGTTCTTACTGAAACACACCTCGATGAGCAGATTCTTCTCTCCGTCCCATTCAAAGGGTCTGTGCAACTGAATGGTGTTCCAGCCCTTGGTCACGCCCAGAGGAACGAAAACATTGTTGTAGACCTCTGACATACCTGTCTGAAAGCCATTGAGGCTGTCTGCATCGGTGAGTTTCATCTGTATGTACAGATCGTCGTAGAGAATGGGGTTGTTGGTGGTGGTGATGCGGAGCTGCAGACTTTGGATGTGCCCTCTTTTCAGTCCTTGGGCGGCCAGTTCCTGAGCCGAGAATAAATACTGATTTCGTCCTACCCGTTTGTTCGTACCGAAAGGAGTTTGATCCACGTTTTGACTGACCAGCGAGTCGGAGCCGATCTGTCCATCGATAAGGGCCGGATTGTTGAGTGCGTTTTCCAGGCTGTCGAATTGGAACAAGCCGCGATCGAAACTCCCGACAAAGAGCTGTGGTCGGCCTTCAAATTCAGTGACCACAGGCACAGAGTAGCCGCTGTTTCCACTGAATTGGTCGCTGGTGAGCTGAATGCCTCCGAACCGGTCATTTTCAAGAATGAAATCCACTGACGCCCCATTACCGCTGTTGCGGTAGTAGCGGATCGTTCCGCTTTCCTCTCCGATAAGCAGATCCAAGGCGCTGTCGCCGTTCAGGTCGTAGAGGAATGGGGCGGCACGACGTCCAACGTCTATGCTGTCGAGATAGGCTTCTCCGATCTGAAACCCACCCGCAGGGGTCTGTCGGAAGTAATGCAGATAGCCGTCTTCCGTACCCACCAAAAAGTCGATCAGCCCATCCCCGTTCAGATCGCCAAAACTGGGGTGCAGAAAACGACCGAGGCCAAGCTGGGAGAGTCCGGCCAGATCCTCATCCAAAAGCTCAAAAGAGGGCGCACTCGGCGTGCCGTTGTTCGCATAGTATTTGATGCCGCAATCGTAATTGGCGGCCGAGAGGAATTGTCCACCGCCCCCGATGAACAGGTCTGTCAGACCGTCCTGATCGATGTCGAAAAGGACCGGCGCGGCCGACTCGCCCACTTCGATCATCCCGGATTGTAAGAAGTCCTCTGTTTGTTTTTGGAAGATCGGCTGGGCTGCACTCCCTGTATTCTTGTACATCCAAAGACTTTGGCTGTTCTCCGAAGGACCGATGTTCGGGCTTGTAAGCAGGTCATCGAGTCCGTCGCCATCCACATCTTCGTTGAAGACGGCGGGAAAGACATAGAGGTCGATCGGCTGATCATAGCTGGGGAAGGTGGTGTCCTGGCTGCTCACGAAAGCCACGTCTGAAGTTCCCGTGTTCATGGCCGCTACAATGCTGGGGAAGGAGATGTCACCGATCAGCAGATCCTTGGCAGAATCGCCTTGAATATCGATGGCACACAAGGTCGATCCCGCATGCAATGTCTTGTTGGGGTCAGAGAGCAGGTCTCTCTTATTGGTGCCATCGCAGGTGTCCAGATACAGGCTGTTGGTCAGTGCATTTTCAAGGATGCCGCCCCAGCAGTTGGTCCGAAGGAAAAAATCGAGTCCGCAGGCCTGTTTGTTCTGATGCAGTTGAATGTTGCTTCCCAAAAGGGCAAAAGAAACAATATCAATGGCGCTGTCTCCATTCATATCGGCAATGACCGGAATATCGACCGACAGCACGCTGATGTTCGATCGCCCGCCCGAACCATAATCCGAATCGATGAATTGCTTGTTGCCCAGCGCCCAGGCAAATCGCAACTGACCTGGAGCACTGATATTCTCGTAGACACCCACCCCGGAGTTCACCTTCACGAAGAGGTCTTTTTTGCCATCACAGTTGTAGTCGACAAGGAGCATCCAGTGCGCGATCTCTGGAAAGGAGTCGACAAACTGCGGTGCGTAGCCGTAGTGAGGTGCTCCAGAGGAATTTTGGTCCAGGAAGGTCAGAAGGCGATCTCCACTCCGGTCGAAGAGCAGCAGATCTTCCCGTCCGTCCTGGTCGAGATCCATTCGGTTGACTTGAACATAATTGAGTCCTCCGGCCCAGGGGTTCTCCAGAAAAACACCGTTCTCTTTCACGGGGACATCGGTCTTTTGTTCCAGGTCGAGATAGACTTGAGACGACAATGGGAGCACCGCGATAAGGGAGATCAGGAGAAAATGGAAACGCATATTTCAAAGATAGGGGTAGAACCTGCCGAGGACGGCGGAAACGAGTCGGTGTTCCCTGCGGACGAGTACACGGGGTTAAAATGCTGTTAAGCCATACCCCGCTGCATAAAGCCTCATAATTTCGCTTCTATGAAACGAACGAGAGAAGGCCGTCGTTTTTTTGTGCTGACCGCCACAGCTTCCCTCGCTCTTTTGGGCATCATTGGACTTCAAACCCATTGGCTGCGTGCATCGGTCCGGGTAAAAAAAGAGCAATTGGGCACGCAGGTCAGCGCGGCGCTCACAGACTTTGTGCGTCACCTGGAAAAGCAACGGGACGCGGATTTCATCTTCGACAACTACACCCTGCTGTCCGATCCGGGTACCGATTTCATCCGTGCCGAGGACGAACTCTATCGCACCCCTGACTCACAAATGGTCCGTCCCATCGGCTCGGGTTCTTTTCAAGGAAGCAGCCGTGAAGACCTGAGCCGAAGCGGAGATGGATACGAGGTTGTTTCGAATTTCAGCCAGGAAGGAGAGGATTTCTCCCGGCAGGGAAAGGTCGTGATCCGCAGATCTGTGACCGATCAGGGCATCCGCGTATCGAGAAAGATCTATCAGCTCGACAGCCTGTTCATCCGGATGGTGAAAGAGGAGTACGCCGATCAGCAGGCACTGAGTGGTTGGTTGGACAGGGGACAGGTGGATTCATTACTGCATGATTTCTTTGAGCAGCACGGTGTTCATCTGGGATTTGCTTTTGGCTTGGAATCCGACGATTGGCTTCCTGATCTGAGCAGTGAGGGCTTTGCGCCGGAAAAAAGTGAATTCTCTGCACGCTTGTTTCCAAACCATCTCGGTCAGCAGCAAGGGAAGGTGCATGTGTACTTTCCGGATCAGCGCTTGTTTCTGTTCCGTTCGGTCAGGGCCTCCTTACTGCTCGGCGGATTATTCACCCTCGTCATGGTCGTGGCCTTTGTGCGCGTTGTTCAGCTGGCACTGGATCAGAAGAAACTGTCTGAAATGAAGACGGATTTCATCAACAACATGACCCACGAGTTCAAGACGCCTATTGCTACCATTTCACTGGCTCTGGACGCGATAAACAACAAGAAGGTTATCGAAGATCCGGAAGGAGTGGCTCGGTACAGCGAATTGATCCGGCAAGAGAACAAACGCATGAATGAGCAGGTGGAGAATGTCCTGCGCCTGGCCATGCTCGATCGTAAAGAATTGGAGATGAATTTCACCCTGATCGACCTGCACGAGCTCTTGTCTGGGGTCGTAGAACGCTTTCGCCTGAAATCTGATTCGAGGAATGCGGAAATAACTTTGGATCTGGCTGCATCAAGCAGTTTTGTGAAGGCCGACCGCAGCCATTTGGAATCGGTGATCCAAAACCTCTTGGACAATGCATTGAAGTATTCGGACGGAGAACCAAAAATTTTAATTCAAACAGCCAACCTCAAAGACGAACTCCTCGTAAGAATATCAGACCAAGGATTGGGAATGAACGCGGAAACTGTGCGCCACGTATTCGATCGATTCTACAGAGCACCTTCGGGCAATCTGCACAACATAAAAGGGCATGGTCTTGGGCTCGCCTATGTTCGCGAAGTTCTGTCCATGCACGGCTCCGAAATAAAGGTTCAGAGTTCTCTGGGCAGGGGAAGTACATTTTATTTTAATCTATCTGTTTATCATGCAAAAAACTGAAGCGTATCGGCTGCTATTGGTCGAGGACGACCCCAATTTTGGAAATGTATTGAGTGATTACCTCCGCCTTCACGGACATGCAGTGGAGTTGACCCGGAATGGGCGGGAAGGCCTGGAGACGTGGACTTCTGATTCCTTCGATCTGGCTCTTTTGGATGTGATGATGCCCGAAATGGATGGATTCACTTTGGCCAAAAAAATCCGTGAAAAGGACGATCGATTCCCCTTCCTTTTTCTGACGGCCAAGGGATTGAAAGAAGATGTGCTGCAGGGTTTCGCTGCAGGCGCGGACGACTACATCGTCAAGCCCTTCGATTCTGAGGTTCTTCTGATGAAGATCCAAAGTGTCATGAATCGGGTGACCATGGATATGCCCGTGGAAGATGAATACCGCTTTGGAATATTCACCTACAGACCTGAACTGCGCGTATTGAGCATGGGGGATCAGGAAAGGATTCTTTCGCCCAAGGAGGGCGAACTGCTCACCATGTTGTGCCAGCACAAAAACGGCTTACTGAAACGTTCTCTGGCCTTGCGAAAGATCTGGAAGGAAGATAGTTACTTCACCGGCCGTTCCATGGATGTTTACATCGCCAAACTCAGGAAATACCTGAAAGAGGACAAGACTGTTCGAATTGTGAATGTGCATTCCGAAGGGTTCCGGCTCATAGATGAGTTCTCTGCCTGAACTATTCTTATTTTCGCGTTCTTAAATTTTCTTAGTCCATGCTGGATCTAAAATATTGGAAGGAAGACCTGCCCGCAGGTGTCGTTGTGTTTCTCGTTGCACTGCCCCTCTGTATGGGCATTGCTCTGGCGAGTGGAGCGCCCCTTATCTCGGGGCTGATCGCAGGAATGATCGGCGGCGTTGTCGTCGGATTTTTCAGTGGATCACACCTTTCAGTGAGCGGACCGGCTGCAGGCTTGTATGTGATCGTCCTCGGGGCCATCACCGAATTGGGCTTCGACGTCTTTCTCACAGCCGTCGTTCTGGCGGGTGCCATGCAGTTGGCCTTTGGTGTGGCCAAGGCGGGCTTCATCTCGCATTATTTTCCAGCCTCTGTGATCCGTGGTATGCTGGCCGCCATCGGCCTGCTTTTGATATTCAAGCAGATACCGCATTTGATCGGTGTAGACTCGGATGCCTTTGGAGAAATGAAATTCCAGCAAGCCGACGGACACAATACCTTCGATTTCCTTTTTTATGCCTTCCAAAATCCGCATTGGGGCGCTGTGGTCATTGGCGGAGTGATCATTGCCCAGTTGTGGTTGTGGGAAACGCGTTTCATCAAGCAGAACCGTTTTTTAAAAGGCGTCCCCGGCGCCTTGGTGGCTGTTCTTCTGGGTGTAGGACTGAATGAATGGTTTGCCACCGCATGGCGGGAGGGCTATTTGGAGGGCATCCACATGGTTCAGCTGCCAAATATTCCCGAGGAAGGTGGTTGGCTCAATGTGCTGCGCTATCCCGACCTGTCCGGGCTCACCCAATTGGCGACCT
>RFXV01000044.1 GCA_009921445.1 Flavobacteriia bacterium | reverse complement strand
AAAAGTGATATTACTTTTTTCATTTCACTTGGTTTTTTCAAAATGCGCTTTTTCATCGCTGTTCTAAGTATATGGACAATTGTGCCAAAATGTAAACACTTAATAATGAGTGTATTCCATTTTTTATTGATTCCCAAATTGGGACATAATACTTAAAAATGGGAATTATATGCATTTCTGTTACTGGCATTTTTTGACCAATTGTTGCACAAAACTAATCTTTTTGTTCCAATTCATTCAGCTGCTGAACCAAGTCGTGCGCAGGGAGCGCGCCGGACGATCTCCAAACCTGTTCCCCTGACCGGTAGGCGATCAGAGTGGGGACACTTTGAATACCCAATTGCCCGGCGAGTTGAGCGTTCTTATCGATGTCGATCTTCAGTATGCGTACGCGATCACCCATTTGTTGGGCGACCTCCTTTAGAACGGGCTGTAGCATTTTACAGGGTTGGCACCACTCGGCGCTGAAATCGACCAGGACCAATGGATGGCTTTGTACAAGGTCTTTGAAGCTGCTCATTGCCGATCTGGGTAGCTGACCGAACGACCCGCTCCCGTCCAAGCTTTGATGCCGCCATCGAGATTGTACAGACGATCAAAACCCTGTTCCTGCATCATGTTCATGGCGCGTCCGCTGCGCCCTCCAGAACGGCAGTATATATAGATGGTCTTGGCCTTGTCCAATGTGGAGATACGGTCGGCGAAATCTTCGTTGTAGTAGTCGATCATTAAGGCACCGGGTATATGGCCCGATTGAAATTCTTGATGCGTACGCACATCCAGTAAGATGCATGTGCTGTCGGTGGTGTACTTGGAAAAGTCTTCCGCTGAAAGATCCATAGCGAATCCTGTGCTCTGTTCTGTGGTTGCTTCTTTGCTTGTGGGTCCGCATCCCGTCAATACGAGGGATCCGATACACGCAATGCACCATATATTTCCGATAAGTCGCTTCATGAAGTCCATTTTTTAAGTGAGGTCCATGCGCCTCCGTTGTGGGCATCGAAGCCCATGGCGTTCAGGCTGCTTTTTCCTATTCCGCTCCGTACGCCGCTCGCACAGCATACAATGACCGGTCGCTTCTTATCAAGTTTCCCAGCCTTTGTCTTGATCTGATCGAGAGGGATGTTCACAGAATTCTTCAAGTGGCCGCTGCGGTATTCTCCGGGGCTGCGCACATCCACGATCTGTGCCTTTCTGTTTTCAATGAGCTCGGTCCAGTCGGTTCCTCCACCGAACAGTCGTGTTAGCCAGCCCATTACTGCTTGAGAAGTCGAACGTCGGTCCAGCCGCCGCCATTGTGCACATCGCTCAGTCCCTGGGCCTTCAGGAATTCCGTGGCACGGCCACTTCGCATTCCGCTGCGACAACAGAGGATCAGAGGTGTGCTGAACTTCCTGAATTCGTCAAGCCGTTCTTCGACCTGATCCAAAGGAATGTTCACAGTTCCCTCTAAATGCCCTTCGTTGAATTCTCCGGGGGTCCGCACATCCACGATGGATGCTTCCGGGTGGTTGATCAGTTCGTGCAGATCCATTAAGCGTATGGTTTATCTGACAAATATAGTTCGTGATACAGCTTCTCAGACAGTACAGGCTCCGCTCTTGTCCCGCGTATATTTGAGGTGATGAATCCCAACCTCGATCCGCAAAAAGATCCCAGCGACCTGGAGCATCAGGAACTGGAAAAACAACTCCGCCCGCTGTCCTTTGACGATTTTGCCGGTCAGGACAAAGTGCTGGAGAATCTCAAGATCTTCGTGAAAGCAGCCAACCAGCGAGATGAGGCGCTCGATCATGTGCTCCTGCACGGACCTCCAGGTCTGGGAAAGACGACCTTGTCCTATATACTGGCCAATGAACTGGATGCGCGCATTCAGGTGACCTCAGGCCCCGTACTGGACAAACCAGGCGATCTGGCCGGACTGCTGACCAACCTGAACGAGCGGGACATCCTCTTTGTGGACGAGATCCACCGGCTGAGTCCGGTCATTGAAGAATATCTGTATTCGGCCATGGAAGATTTCCGCATCGACATCATGATCGAAGCGGGCCCGAATGCCCGCAGTGTGCAGATCAAGTTGAATCCGTTCACCTTGGTGGGAGCGACCACTCGATCTGGATTGCTGACTGCGCCCTTACGCGCTCGTTTTGGCATCAATTCTCGGCTGGAATACTATTCGGTGGAATTGCTGAAGGACATCGTGCACCGCTCCGCAGAGATCTTGCAGGTGCCCATTGAGGAAGAAGCAGCCATCGAGATCGCCCGGCGTTCGCGGGGCACCCCCAGGATCGCCAATGGACTGTTGCGCCGCATGCGCGACTTCGCTCAGGTGAAGGGCGAGGGCCTGATCACCCTGGAGATCGCACGTTACGGTCTGGATGCGCTTCAAGTGGACTCTTCGGGCCTGGACGATATGGACCACCGTATTCTGCGAACGATCATCGAGAAATTCAGGGGAGGTCCAGTGGGCATAACGACCATAGCAACTGCGGTGGGCGAACAGGCCGAAACCGTGGAGGAAGTCTACGAGCCGTATCTGATCCAGGAAGGTTTTCTCCAGCGCACCCCAAGAGGACGCATGGCCACCGACCGGGCATATAAGCACCTTGGCCTCAATGTGGCCCGGCCCGATTCTGATCTGTTCAACCCTCCTGCATGACGCCCGTAAAGCGTTCTGTCTGGATAAAGGATCAGGCCAGGGCATTGGGTTTTCTGGACTGCCGCATTGCCAAAGCAGACTTCCTTGAGGAGGAGGCGCCGCTGTTCGAAAAGTGGCTCAACAAAGGATTTCAAGGGCAGATGGCCTGGTTGGAAGATCACTTCGACCTGCGTATGGATCCAAGAAAACTGGTGCCCGGTGCCCGGTCGGTGATCAGCCTGATATACAATTACTTCCCTGAAGAGCAGCCGCTGCAGGAGTCGGCGCCCAAGATCGCGCGCTATGCTTTAGGCCGTGATTACCACAAGGTGTTGCGCAAGAAAATGAAACAGCTCATGCGCTCACTAAATGAAAAATGGGGTGAAGTGGGCGGACGAGCTTTTGTGGATTCAGGGCCTGTACACGAACGCGCTTGGGCGAGACGGTCTGGTTTGGGTTGGGTCGGAAAGAACAGCCTCTTGCTCAACAAGCAGTACGGTTCTTATTTCTTCCTCTGCGAACTGATCCTCGATGTGGAGATCGCGGCAGACGAACCCGTTACCGATCATTGCGGAACCTGCACGCGCTGTATCGATGCCTGCCCGACCGATGCCATAGTGGCCGATCAGGTGATCGACAGCCAAAAGTGCATTTCCTATCTAACGATCGAACTCAAAGAGGCCATTCCAGACGAGTTCAGTTCGCAATTGAACGGATGGGCTTTTGGCTGTGACATCTGCCAGGAAGTTTGTCCCTGGAACCGATTCAGCAGCCCGCATACAGAACCTGATTTTCATCCGAGGCCGGAGATCGGTTCGCTGGACCAAAAGCAGTGGCTCGAGATCACCGAAGACCTTTTCGGGTCGTATTTTGGCAACACGCCGCTTAAGCGGGCAGGATTTGACCGTTTCAAGGCGAACATCCAACGGGCGGTGGATTCGGAAAAATTTCAAAAAGACAACTGATGATGGGTCTGCCCACTGCGCTTGCTCCGCGAAATATGACAGCCATGCGCTGGACTGCGATCTTCCTTTCTTTCTCCTTGCCATGTATGGTCAGCGCGCAATCCTTGCTCGATATCACATTCGGTACGGATTCCACCCTGGATGTCCTGACCTGGAACATCGAGCGTTTCCCGAAGAACGGCACCGCCACTGTCGACTCGGTGGCTCGGGTCATCGAAGCACTGGATGCGGATCTGATCGGCATTCAGGAAGTGCGCGATACAGCCATCTGTCGGCAGATGGTCCGCTCCATACCTGGCTACAAGGTGCATATGGACGATGGGTGGTGGTCGGGTGGCCTGGCTTGGGTGTACAAGACCAGTACGGTCCAGATCCAATCCGTCTACAACATCTTGGATACATCGCCCTACTGGAATGCCTTCCCAAGATCGCCCCTGGTCGTCGAATTTCAGTTTGCCGGCGCGGACTGGGTGGCCATCAACAACCACTACAAATGCTGCGGTGATGGGCAACTCGATCCAAACGATCCGGGCGACGAGGAAAACCGGAGGATGGAAGCCAACAATTTGCTCAAACAATACCTGCTGCTGAATCATTCCAGTGACCGTCTCATTGTACTTGGCGATCTGAACGATAACCTCATGGATCCTTTCCAGCACAATGTGTTCCGCATGTTCATTGCCGATTCCTCACGCTACCGATTTGCCGATCATGCCTTGGCGCAGGGCCCCAATTATTACTGGTCGTACCCGACCTGGCCTTCTCATTTGGACCATATCCTCATCAGCGATGAGCTGTTCTCCTTTTTTTCGGATCCATCCGCCAGCGCTCTGACTGTCCGCGTCGATGATTTTTTACCCAACGGATGGGCCGACTACGATCAATTCCTTTCGGACCATCGTCCTGTCGGTCTTAAGATCCCATTCAGCCCGTCCATCGGTTCAGAACAACAGGAACAGGAGGTGAATTGGCTCGTGCCCAATCCCACATCCAAGGATGTGGAGATCGATCTGTCCGAACTGCCCAACTCAGAGAGCGTGGAGATCCGCGTATATGATGCCAGTGGAAAGTGTGTCCTGGAGGAGCGCTGTCCCTTCACTGATCGCCTCCGCATCGAATTGCCTGAGGCGCGTGGGATGTACACCGTCGATCTTGTTTCGGGCGATCAGCGGCGAACGGCCCGCGTGCTCAAGGAGTGACTGCCTTGCTTTTCACGAATTCCACGCCATAGAGGAATGGCCATTTGCTGCCGAGTTCCTCAAACCGGTATTCGCCCGGACGCGTCTCTTTGAGTGCGGGAAAGACATCGTAAGGCGTGTAGTCGTATTCTTTGAACGTCCGCAGTTCCATCTGCTGCTCCAGAAGCGCTTCCATCACCTCGGAGATGGGATGATTCCATGAAACATATTCGAGTTCAACGTCATCACCGCCGTCGGTGTAGCTGCCCAGATCCTTGAAGAGCATGGGTCCTTCGTTGAAATAGGAATAGGTGATGCCAGTGAAATCGTCGTCGTACATCCAGCAGAGCGGATGGAATTCTACCATTACGAATCTTCCGCCGGGGCGAAGGAACCGCTCCACGATGTTGCCCCATCTTTTCAGATCGGGCAGCCAGGTGATCGATCCATAGGAACAAAAGACCAGATCGAAGGTCTCGTCGATGTGTTTCTCCAGATCGTACACATTGCTCGCTACGAGACGAATATCCAGTCCGGCCTTTTCGGCCAGATCCTTTCCGGCCTGAATGGCCTCAGACGAAAGGTCCACCCCGGTCACTTCAGCTCCCAAACGAACCATGGACAAGCTGTCCTGAGCAAAATGGCATTGAAGGTGCAAAACCTTCTTTCCCTTCAGGTCACCGAACAATTCCAATTCGGGCGGATTCAAACTGCTCTTTCCCTTTAGGAATCCGTCGATGTCGTAGAATGCGGATCTGAGGTGGATGCGCGTGCGCTCATCCCAACTCTGCTCATTGATCCGGTAGGCCTCGTTTTCTGCTTTGGTATTCAATGGGGACATGATGTCTTTGACTTCTGTTCAACGATCAAAGTGCAGAGAGATCCACTTCAGTGACTTGAAGTACTTCCTCCGTAGCGGTGTTTGTTACAAAGGCCACCAAATGACAATTCGCACGGACATAACTCGTGTCCAAAGTCATGCTGAAGTCGGTCGTGTACACATCGCCTGCAAGCGTATTTCCAGTCTGCAGACTCTGCCCGAACGCACTGTTCAGCGCAGTCCGGAACACATGGTTGTGTTCGTAGCTCGGGTTCGCAGAATTATCGGGCATCTTCTGCGGGGCGATGATCGTGCTTTCGGTCAACCACAAGCTGATGTTCAGCGGGTCGGACTGGTCCGAAAAGAAGCGAGTGCGCGCCTGACCGCACATTTGACGGCTTTGGCCGTCGTAGGCCAGCTCGAGATCGATGGAACAGGGAGCAGCCTCCGCGGCAAGTGTGGCCACCTCACTGGCCCAGCCGGTGAAGATCTTCAGGTGGGAGGCTTGTGCATTGAAGTCGGTCCGACTCACCATCCCCGCTGGCAGGAAGGTCACTTTGAAGTATTCTTCCAGATCGTCTCCTTCCGGAGTACGGAAATCTGTCGGGTAGGTGGGCGGATCCGGGTCGATGAAATTGGCTGGGCCGGCATGCATGGCCACAGCAACAATGGCACCTGCCTGATTCTGTTCGATGGCCTTGATGGCATCTGAGGCTTTTGGGCAGTTGTTGCATCGATGACCGGTGAAGTCTTCGATGAGCACCTTGCGGAAGGTAGAGTCACCCTTGAATTGCATTTTGGGCAGTTCACAGGGGTCCACCGGACCGATACTGGCCTGAATTGGATCGTCGATGTAGTCGCAGCTGAATACAGCGAGCAGCAAACAGAAGGAGATCGTGCGGTAGCTCATGCTCAGAAGTTGCTCGTTACGGATAGACCAATGGATGTGGAGGCAGGCACCACACGACAAATACCGCCCACGCAGAATATGCCTCTTTGCTGCCGGCCAAAGGTCAACTGAAAACGCGTGGTTCCCTGAATGAATCCGGCCGAAACCAATGGATAGTGAAGCCGCTGGTCGGCATCGGGATGGCCATAGTTGTAGATGTTTTGAGCAGCGAAGAACCAGTTCGGGGAGATGCTGTACTCCAGAAGCATCATCGCCATATCGCCCCGGTCCTGCCGCGTGTGCAAACTCTGAAGCTCAAAACGCAGACTGTGCTTGGGTTTGATCTTCCAAAGTCCTTCGAAGACCCCAACATGTACAAAGGCGTAATCCGCTTTTGACTCGTCCAGGTCCAGCACCTCATCGGTGATCCCTCCAGAGTTGGTGGCCGAGCCAAGAACCCCTTGGTTGTAGACAAAATTGAAATAGGAGAGCGTGTACTTGAAATTCTTGCTCGCCGAACGACTGTAGGCCACATTCACATCCCGGAAGTAGAGGTGCGGTCCGAAGCGGAAGTAATTCGTCTTGTAGCCATCGGTTCCCGCCACCCGGAATCCCTGGGTGCTGTCGCTGGTGGCCACCGGGTCTTTGGACAGGGAGTAGGCGTCCGAATAATTCAGTGACAGCTTGCCGCCTCTTTTTCCACCCAGGAAAGATCCGCGTGCGAGTTTGAAGGTCACTTCAAATTGCAGGCCTGTCTCCCCGTTGATCTGCGTGGCGTACGGATAAAGCGCCGGCAAGGCATAAGTATGGATCTTGGTGGTGGGCGGCAGAAAATTCATGAACAACTCGAATTGCCCCGCATTGCGTTCGGAGCGGTAGGACATATTGTCGATGAGCTTATAGGCCCCCACAAATCCAAATCCCTTTCGGGCAAATGTGGTGGTGAACATCAGTCCGTTGCCCGGCTTGTAGATGTAGCCATTGTCTGCCGATGGATCATTGATCTTGTGCACATATTCGCCCTGAAGCCCAAACCCCTTGAATCCGTAATTCAGGCGTATTCCGTAGGATCCAACATTCTCGGGCAGATTGAATTGCGGATCCTTATCTGCTTCGTATTTGCTGACAAAACTGCTTCCGAAAGTCCAGCGGTGCGGACTGTCCTCCAAAGCGTTCAACAGTTCATTGAGGTTGAATTCTCCATCGATCCCGCGAACGATGCCTTCTCCTTTTTCAAAATAAACGCGCTGTTTCCCCAAGATCCCCTTCAGCCGGACACCGTCCACTGGTTCGTAGATCAGCCGGACACCGTCCATGGCGTTGTCCAGACCAAGCAGGCGCTCCTCATAAGTGCGGTAGATCATACCGCTTCCAAATTGCTCGTAGAAGTTCCCGACGGTCACATCCAGTCGGTCTTTCTTGAATTGCAGGAAGCGATAGGTGATGCCCTCTCCGACAAAACCAGGTGGATAGCCCAGGATCGGATTCTGGTAATTCTCGTATCTCAGTCCTGCTGTGATGTTCCCGCGTGTGTAGATCAGGTTGGCGAATCCCTGTCCGAGGAATTGTTCTTCGGGGTAGTCCTCGCCACTCGGGTCGAGCCCCTCATCCCGGAAGTAGCTGTACCCATCGAACTGAAAATTTCCGTGCAATTCACCGCTGTTGCTGGGGTTCTGGGCAAAGGCCTGTGCGACGATCGATAAAAGGGAGAAGGTCAGGAGCCTTCGCATCATGGGGCTGCGGTTTTTGAAGGGCGATGCAAGGTAATCAAGAGGCAAGTAAAAGTCGGCGATGCGCAGGCCCACAAAAAAAACCGCCTAAGTGGCGGGTTGTGTATGTGTTGTTCAATCGGTCAGTGAGAGGAGCGCGATAGGGGTTCTCCTGCGGCAACTTTTTTGATCAGTTCATACAATTCGTCTTCATCACCTGCGGTATAGCCATTGTGCTGCCAGACGATCTCTCCCTTTCCGTTCACCAGGAAAGTATGCGGGATGGTATTGACATTCAGGAGCCTTTTGAAATCCTGGTTTTCGTCGATGTACACTTCGTATTCCCAGCCTGCCCCGTGGACAAAGGGCCCTACTTTGGTCGCATTCCGTGAATCATCGATGGAGATGGCGATGAGTTTGACTCCGGTCTCGTCCTGCCAGTCGACATACATATCAGAGATGGCATTCAGCTCGCGAATGCAGGGCTTGCACCAAGTGGCCCACATGGAGATGACCATGGGTTTTCCATTATTCGAAAGATCAGCGGTCTGCATCTTCTTCCCATCCAGGCCTTTGACCTGAGCATCGGGTATGCGTGAGAAGGCAGCATCCTGTGCCTGGGCGCAGTGGAAAAGTGCAAATGAGAGGAGAAGGAGGAAGTTTTTTTTCATGGTTTGAGAATAAAAAAGGAGGAAGACATTCATTCTTCCTCCTTGGTTTTCAAATACCGAGCCGAAATCTTATCGGACGACCGTGAACTTGCGGATGCTGTGCAAACGCTCGGAGCGGATGTCGAGGCTGTACAATCCGTTGGCCAGATCGTTCAGGCCGATCTCAAACAGATTGCGGCCCTCGGAGGCAGAGAATTCGTAAGACCCCACAACAGCGCCCAACTGATCGATCAGTTGCACCTCAAAGACATCGCCCTGAGATCCTTCCAGCTGAACGTTCAGATGGTCCTGAGCCGGAACGGGATAGATGCTCAGATCAGCGATCTCCAATTCCTCTTCACCGATCGCAGAGTTGCCAACGAAGATGTTGTCGATGTAGAGCGCGTTCCGTCCACCGGAGGTGCCGTAGAAGCGGATGATCGCATCAGCAGTGGTGGCATAAGCGCTCAGGTCGATGACCTCCAGGTTCCAATCGTTCGTCCGAGGGTACAAGCGCACATTGGATGCTGTAGCCGATGTCGTGGCGAGCTGGGCCCCGGAACGCATCCAGAGACTGGTCCATGTCGCTCCGCAATCCGTACTGATCTGAACGTCGAGCTGATCTGTAGCGGAAGAGCTTCCACGCTCCGCGTAGGCATAGTCAAAACTCAACTTGGGTGTACCAGCTACGCTGGTCAGATCCACTTTTTCCATAACGACATTGGGTGTGGAACCAGGCTGAATGGTGGCGAAGTCAAATCGGAGACTCTTATTGGACGCCTGATACGCACCGAGTGGCCAGGTCACCGTGCTGCTGATGCCCCGATCGACGACAAATACACGTCCGGAGTTGTCTTCCACAATGAATTCAGAGGGAAGGTCGCCCAGTGAGTTGGTTTCAAAACCTTTCTCATAAGGTGTGGACTGTGGGTTTGGTGCAATGACGTTGTAGGTGCCCATCACGGTGTTGTTCAGGTTGTTGTAATCCACCTGGCCGTTCACATTGCTGATGGTGGCCTCGAAAGCATTGGAGCCTCCGCTCAGAGTGATGGCAGGGAAGCTCACTGTTGCCGTTGCTCCCTGTCCCAGTGCGCCAGACCAGCTCTGGGTCACCGGAGCGCCTCCGTTCAATGTGTAGGATACGTCTGCACTGTTGATCATTCCAGGGCTGGTGTTCGTGATGCTCACAGCAGGAGTGAAACTCGCATCGCAGATATCGGAGCCGGCGACACTCACATTACCAGCAGATGCATCGGCAAATCCTGCGGGAACGGGTTGCTTGGCTGAATGAGCGGCATTGTGCACCATTTTGTCTCCGTCCGACTGTACGAAGGCAACAAAAGCGATCTCTCCGTAATTGTAGATGTAGGATGGGATCTGTACAGTGAATTGATTTGTCCACTGCTGACCCGCGCTCAGGCTTGCTGGCAAGGCCGTACCCGTGGCATTCGGGATCATTTTACGCATCACGCCGTAGAAGTCCAGCTCTCCATTCGAACCGGGAGCAGTGGGGAAATTGATCTCAGATTCCACCAAAGCCAATCGCAAGTACAGGTTGCCATTGGGCGTGAAAGTGGACGAACCGGAGTTGGTCACACTGACGTCGACCGTTGCCGAAGAAAGATCGGAGGAGAGTGTATGCGTCACGGTCACCGCGATCGGTGTGGACATGTTGTAGGCCGCATCTACATCGGTCTGGCTGAAGCAGGCCGGTGCCCCGGCATATGCGTTGCAATCGTTGGTCACTGAAGTTCCATTGATCTTGGCATGTGGAACACCATTCACTCCGTAGTAGCTTCTTCGTGAAGAAACTTCACCCGGGTTGTCTGCATTCATAGGATCCACACCAGGGAAAGAAGTCTGATACTTGATGTCAATGATCTTTGTAGGATTCTGTTGCAACAAAGTGTTGAACGCAGGATTCTGAGAGGCGCAAGGGCCACAAGAAGCCTGTGTGAATTCCTCGGCCAGCACCAGCCGGGTGGCTTGGGCATACATGGCCTGCGAGAAGGTCGTTGCGAAAGAAAGGGCGAGCGCCCAGAGCGTAGTTTTTCTCATGTGATGATTTTTTTGAGGATTAAGCCAAGGCTAATTTACCGATTGAGCCTCAATTTAAGACGGGCAAAAAAAAGGAGGCGTGTGCCTCCTTTCAATTCCATCCAAAAGAACGGGATCAGTGCAGTACAGAGATCTTCTTCAAGCTTCTTCTGTCTCCTTGTTGGATCTCCAAGGTATACATCCCCTCGGCCAAAGTGCCAAGTTGCAGGCGGAGCTGAGCAGGTCCTTGATGGACGAATTCTGTCTGTTCGAGGACCACAGCGCCCAATGGGTTGACCAGCTGAAGCCTTACTTCTTCAGATCCGTTCGCATCAAAAGAAATGGTGAGTTCATCTCTTGTGGGGACGGGATACAGCTTCAATTCTGCCAACTCGAGTTCTTCGGTTGAGACGGGCATGGAACTTACGTGGATATTATCCAAATAGAGGGAATTGCCGTAATCACTCGTTGCCTTGAATCGAAAAACAGCGTCTGAAGAACTGGCATAGGCTGAAAGGTCGATCGCCGACTGCGTCCATTCATTGGCCCTTGGGTAAAAACGAGAGGTCGATGGCGAACGTGTGGAAAGAGCTCCTCCCGCCTTGTTCCAAAGACTGGTCCAGGTCGCGCCGCAATCGGTGGAAATGGAGATGTCCAGCATATCGTTCTCTGCCTGGTACTGGCAATAGGCGTGGTCGAAATACAGATTCGGTGTTCCTCCCGTAACTGAACTCAGATCCACCTTTTCGGTGATGATGTTCGAAACGGTACCGGCTTGTATGGACCACCAATCCACTCGTAGACTCAGGGCAGACTGCTCATAAGCACCCAGCTGCCAGCTCACGGAGGAGTTGATCTGATTGTCCACGATGAACACACGGCCACTCGGGTCCTCCACGATGAACTCCGACGGAATGTCGCCGATGCTGTTGCTTTCGAAGTCCTTGGTGTATGGAGCAGACTGAGGAGTGGGGTCGAGTACGCTGTAATTCTGCGGGGCCGTTTGGTTGTTCAGGGTGTTGTAATCCACCTGCCCATTCACATTGTCTACGTAGAAATAAACGGAGTTCGATCCGCCAGGCAGTGTAGTGGCAGGGAATGAAACCGCAGCAGATGCGCCCTGACCCAATGAACCCGACCAGCTCTGAGTGACGGGGTTTCCACCGTTGATGACATAGTGCACATCGGCTGAGGTGATGGTCGTACTGCTCTGGTTACTTATCGACGCGGCTGGATTGAACGTGGCGTCACAAATATCCGCACCCGCTGTGCTGTTTCCAGTGATGCTCGCATCAGAAAAACCAGAGGGAACAGGCTGCTTGGCCGAATGCGCTGCATTGTGGATCATCTTGTCTCCGTCCGACTGCGCAAAGGCGACAAAAGCGATCTCTCCGTAGTTGTAGATGTAGGACGGAATCTGGACAGTGAACTGATTGGTCCATTGCTGGCCGGCGGTCATGCTGGCGGGCAAGGCCGTACCCGTGGCATTCGGAACCATCTTGCGCATCACTCCGTAGAAGTCCAGTTCTCCGTTGGATCCCGGGGCCGTAGGGAAGTTGATCTCTGACTCCACAAGGGCCAGTCGGAGATAGAAATTTCCGCTGGGGGTGAAAGTCGTTGCACCCGAGTTGGTCAGGGTCACATTCACCGTTGCAGTGCTCAGGTCAGAGGACAGGGTATGTGTTACGGAGAGTGAGATGGGCGTAGACATATTGAAGGCCGCATCGATCTCGCTCTGATCCAGGCAAGCTGGAGCTCCAGCATACG
>RFXV01000043.1 GCA_009921445.1 Flavobacteriia bacterium | reverse complement strand
GATTGGACCTTCACAGGTGCAAGCGGCTTCGATCAGGTATCTCACCGCGGTGCCTTCGGCTCCGATAACTGGATGGAGAATTGGTCTGAGTGGGATCCACAGAATGCCAATTATGATCAAGGCGGATTCGGCATCGACTCTGTACAGGTGATCAATTTGGCGAAAGGCATTTATCGTGTGCACCTGAATGCTCCATTGCCTGCGGCTTCGAGCTACACGGTGGAATGGAAGCCAGACACGGCCTCTGTCTACAGGTCCAAGACCTTTACCAACCCCAATGTGTCTGCCATCAATATCAGCGTCAAGCCGTGGTTCAACAACACCATTGCGCTGCGTTTGGGAGTGGACGATGGAACTTCTGTGAGCTACAGTTGTGAGCAGACCTTCTCCACGCCATGTCGTCCGATGACATTGCAGA
Source organism: Flavobacteriia bacterium (assembly GCA_009921445.1). Classification (GTDB taxonomy): domain Bacteria; phylum Bacteroidota; class Bacteroidia; order Flavobacteriales; family Schleiferiaceae; genus RFXV01. The sequence goes on along the minus strand of RFXV01000043.1, from coordinate 12,359 downwards.
CAGCGGAGCAACAGAGTGCCAGGTGTGATGTGGACTCTTCTTTGGTTCGTGTGATCTACTCAGGTGGTCGTGGGGTCAAGTCCATTCTTTGGAGCAATGGAGCGACGACCAAGCGGACCTTAGCCGGACAAGGCCAGACCTTGACGGTGACCATTACAGATGCTACTGGTTGTTCCTTAACGGATTCTATCACAGCGGCCACTTTTGACAATACGGCTGTTCCTGATAGTTGGACCCTTACTAAGGGTGGACCAACCATCTATAATGGAAGCTTCACAGCGCCCACGCTGCCTGCAGGCGCCACGCTCATCGGTTATCGTATGGCTTATCGCCTGAGAAATACTCTGACGTGGACACAAACGCCACTGAGCCAAAGCACCACCATCTCTGTGGACTTCACAGGCTCGGGGCTCCCGAGTGGCAACTACGAGTTTGTGGCCTTCACGCGATACAATGACGGTACCGGTGCTGTTAACTCTGGATTCACCTGCCCGATCTTGAAGGGATACAATGGTTCAGGTGCTAAGAGCGGTGCCAATGCTGCGAACGGATCGGATGTAGGTGTTGCCTCCATCTATCCAAATCCAGCCAGCAATGAGCTTTTTGTCGCTGCGGCGGAGGGCTCAGAGGTTACGCTGATGGACCTGGGCGGACGGATCCTCGCTATGCAGACTGTCGATCAGGCCGAGCTGGCCTTCGATCTCTCCGGCATGGCCAACGGGGTCTACATGATCCAGATCCAAAGCAATGGAGAAGTGATCACCGAACGAGTGGTGAAACAATAAAATAAGTGTCCAAAAGGCGGGCTTCGGCCCGCCTTTTTTTAACAGTTCAATTCAACTAAACAGAACATGCGAAACATCAAACACCTTGGAGCGCTTTGCGCTCTTTTGATCTCGACTGTTGGATTCAGTCAGTCGGACATCACTTTCCAATTGGATATGAATGGCTATACCGGAAGTTTTACTACACCAGAAGTCAATGGGACTTTTAACGGCTGGTGCGGTTCAAGCTGCCACCCTATGAGTGATCCGGATGGAGACAACATTTGGGAAGTCACAGTAGACAGCCTGCCAGCAGGTTTGATCGAATACAAATTCGCTTTCGATAATTGGGCGGGACAGGAGCAATTGACTCCTGGGGATCCTTGCACAATGACAACGGGTTCTTTCACCAACAGATTTTACACTGTAGCGGCCAATGCAACACTCCCTCCAGTTTGCTGGGGACAGTGCAATCCATGCAGCGGCGGACCTGTAAGCACAAATGTGACCTTTAATGTGGACATGACGGGCTACGCGAACACTTCATGGACTCAGCTTTTCGTTGGGGGTGATTTCAATAGCTGGTGCGGAAACTGTAATGAGCTTTTGGATCCAGATGGCGACAGCATCTATACCGGCTCAGTAGCTGTGCCCATCTCGTACGATACCATCGAATACAAGTTCTTGGTGGACAACTGGACGGATTCTGAGGGTCTTCTTCCCGGTTCAGCATGCACGGTGACCGATCCTTCGGGTCAGTTCACCAACCGGACTTTGGCCCTGAATGGCGACATCACTCTGCCCGCTGTTTGCTGGGCGAGCTGTGATCCTTGTTCTGCTGGCCCTACTTCAGCAACCGTCACTTTCCAGGTAGATATGTCCAATTACAGCGGAAGCTATACGGATGTGAATCTGAACGGAACATTCAACAACTGGTGCGGAAGCTGTGCCATCATGACCGACCCGGATGGGGACATGATCTATGAGTTGGATGTTGTTCTTCCCTTGGGCAATGTGTTGTTCAAGTACACTTTGGACGGCTGGACAGTAGATGAGCAATTCGCCGGAGGTGAGCCATGTACGTTCGACGACGGATCCTTCGTGAACAGGACCTACGACGTGACTGCGGATGCGACACTTCCCCCTTATTGCTGGGAGAGTTGCGTATCGTGCAGCGGAAGCGGTTTTGGTCTTGAAGAGGAGCAAAGCAGCCTGAGCCTGAGCATTCGCCCGAATCCCGGAACGGATTGGATCGAACTCGGTCTTCCCGTTGAAGCTGGAAATGGCCGTGCACTGCTTGAGTGTTCGGATACGCGCGGGGTTGTGGTCAAGCGGATGAATGTAGATGTGGTCGGAGGTGCTTACCGCATGGATGTCTCTGATCTTTCTGGTGGTGTGTATGTGCTGTCTGTGGTCAAAGACAACAGCCGACACAGCGGACGCTTTATCAAGAAATAAGTACAAGAATATCCTTCTGACAGCAGGGGGGAGAGTTCCCCTCTGCTTTTCCAAGGACATCTGGACATGAACGACTCACTAAAGGAACTTGCTTCATCCCTTCTGCTACAGAATCAGGCAGACAATGGGGGGAAAACGGAGGGTTTGGAAGGCCCAAAGTATCAGATCCCTCTGGATGACTTTTTTACGCTGGCTGTTTCTGTGGACTGTGTTGTCTTCGGTTTTGACGGGGAGGACATCAAGGTCTTGCTCATAGAGCGGGGCGCTTCTCCATTCCGTCATCACTGGGCGCTGCCAGGAGATCTGGTTTATCCGACAGAAGATCTGCAACAGGCTGCGCGAAGAGTACTTCTAGAGCTCACAGGGCTCGAAGACCTTTTCATGCAGCAGATCAAATCTTTTGGTCGCATCGACAGGCATCCACTCGGACGAGTCATTACCGTGGCGTATATCGCATTGATACGCATCGAACACTACGATGCGCATCCCGATTCATGGGCAGACAAGATCGAATGGCATTCTTTGAAGAACGTGACCGATCTGGCTTTTGACCATGACGATATCCTGGAAAAGGCGGTAGATAAGCTCAAGGCACGTGTACGCAGAGAGCCTTTGGGTTTTGAGTTGCTGCCGGACAAGTTCACATTGAATGACCTTCAGTCGCTTTATGAAGCCGTTCTGGGCAGAACTTTTGACAAAGGCAACTTCCGTAAGAAGATCCTGGGAATGAACCTCTTGGTCGACTTGAACGAACTGCAACAAAATGTGGCCCACAGACCGGCCAAATTGTATCGCTTTGACTCAGACCGTTATGAAGAACTCAGAGAAAGCGGTTTCTCCTTTGAACTTTAATATCCTACCTAAAGTGATGCGATCCCTTTTGACCCTTGTGGTCATGTTTTTGAGTTTATGCAGTACTGCCCAACCGGTCAAAGTTGAATTGGCCGAACGCGGCGGTCGACATGTGCTTCTTCGCGGAGGCGAAGAGTACTACATCAAAGGAGCAGGGGGCAGTGGTCATCTGGATCTTTTGGTGCAGATCGGTGGGAACTCCATCCGCACCTGGAGCGTGGACGATACACGTAAGATCCTGGATGAGGCGCATGCCAAAGGATTGACGGTGATGGCCGGTCTCTGGGTGGGGCATGAGCGTCATGGATTCGATTACGATAACGAAGCAGCGGTAAGGAAGCAATATGAGCGATTCGAGGCGGCGGTAAAGGAACTGAAGGACCATCCGGCTATTCTGCTTTGGGGCGTTGGCAATGAAGTGGACCTCTTTTACTCCAATACCAAGGTATGGTATGCCGTTCAGGACATCGCGGCAATGATCCACAGAGTCGATCCCAATCACCCAACTACAACGGTGACCGCTGGTTTGGATTCGATGGAAGTACATCTGATCAAGACGCGGGCTCCGGACATTGACATTCTATCAGTGAACACCTATGGAGATCTTCATCATGTTCCAGGAAATGTGCGAAAGTGGGGCTGGACCGGTCCGTATATGATCTCTGAATGGGGACCGAATGGTCACTGGGAGGTAGCCAAGGCCCAATGGGGGGCGCCGATCGAGCAAAGCAGTGAGGAAAAGGCCCGGTCTTATCGTGCGCGCTACGTGGAACACATTGAGTCCAAGCGATCCGACGGAATGATCGGGAGTTATGTCTTCCTCTGGGGGCAAAAGCAGGAAACGACAGAGACCTGGTACGGTCTGTTCGATGCACAGGGAAGACCCACAAGAGCCATTGACATGATGGAGTTGAACTGGAAGGGTTCTCTGCCATTGGACGAAACGCCTGTCCTTGAGTCACTGACATTATCTGGAAACGAGGTCATTCCAGGTTCGAACATGTACTATGCGGACGATCTGATCACCGCCTCGCTCAAGGCATTGGACAAAAAAGAACGCAAGCTGGAAGTGCAGTGGATCCTTGTGCCTGAGGCCACCAATACCAAGGCAGGTGGTGATGCCGAGTCGGCCTTGAGTGCCGTAACGGGTCAATTCCGCAACAAGGGGACCGATGGGGTGACCGTTGTTGTACCCAGAGCAGAAGGTGGATATCGCGTTTTTGTCAAGGTGATCGACCAACAGGGTCGTGTAGCCTATGCCAATATTCCCTTTTATTCTTATCCGCGCCCGGTGGGTGCTGACCAGCGGCAATGGGTTCGTTGGGGCAGCCGCTCGATGGATGAATTTGGATTCGATCCAGCTGAGTAGTGCGGAGCACGGGTCTACATATGAGCGATTATGCGGTTGTGGCCGGTTATTTCATACTGGTCTTTGCCGTCGCATTCGTGGTCTCCCGAAAGAGAAAACAGAAAGAATCCGGGGCGAGTGCTGAGTATTTTTTGGGTGGCAGGACCCTTGGTTGGTTTGCCATTGGCGCATCTCTCTTTGCATCCAATATCGGATCGGAGCATCTGGTCGGTCTGGCGGGTGCCGGAGCAAAAGGCGATTTCCCTGCCGTACAGTTCGAGCTTTTGGCAGCCTTCATACTTCTTCTGTTGGGCTGGTTGTTTGTTCCGTTCTATCTGCGAACGGGAGTCTTTACCATGCCTGAATTCCTCGAAAAGCGCTACGATGCATGGTCCAGATCATATCTGTCCTGGGTATCCATTTTATCCTATGTGCTGACCAAGATCTCGGTGACCATTGCCGCCGGCGGGATCATTTTCACAGCTTTTTTGGGCATAGACTTTTGGACAGGCGCGATCATCGTGGTTGTTGCCACCGGCTTGTATACAGTCCTCGGTGGATTGAAGGCGGTCATCTATACGGATACGATACAAATGTTCATCTTCCTAGCGGGTGCCTTGGCGCTGACCTTTTACGGCCTTCAGGCCGTTGGGGGGTGGTCAGAGGTTAAGGTACTCGCTGGTGCAGATGCACTGCAACTGTGGCGTCCGATGAACGATCCTGATTTTCCATGGACGGGCATCAACGTGTCCTGTCGGCTAAAAATGTGGTCGAAGCTAGACGCAGTACGATCTTCGCGGGCTACCTAAAGATTCTTCCCCTTTTCCTCTTTGTCATTCCTGGAGTGATTGGATTGGCCCTGTACAATAAGGGTGTCCTGGATTTTCCTCAAGGGCCCAACGGTGCTGAATACGATGCGGTTCTGCCCGTAATGACCATGCAGCTTCTTCCTGCGGGTCTTCGCGGATTGGTCGTTGCCGGGCTTTTGGCCGCACTGATGAGTTCTTTGAGTTCGGTCTTCAATTCGAGCAGCACTTTGTTCACTTTGGACATCTATAAGAAATACCGACCCGAAAGCACGGAGAAACATCTGGTACGCGTAGGTCAGGTCTGCACCCTGGTGCTCACTGGGCTGGGCTTGTTGTGGATCCCCATGCTTCAGATCATTGAAGGTGGCCTGTTTCAAAAATTGCAGAGTATTCAGGCATTCATATCGCCGCCCATTGCAGCCGTTTTTCTCTTGGGTCTCTTCAATAAGAAACTCAATGCGAACGGGGCGAAGTGGGCATTGATCTCAGGCGCGGTCATTGGCGTTCTCCGCCTGATCCTTGAGATCAACAAGCCGGCCTTGACCGGACTTCCCTTGGCATTTGCTGAAATAAATTTCCTCCATTTTGCCCTCATCCTCTTCCTCTTTTGCAGTGCTCTGCTTATCGGGGTCAGCTATTGGAAGCCCATGGTTCTGCCTTCTTCTGCGGGAGAGGTCATCTACGTTCGGGGAGCAGGCGAAGTGTCCAACAAGATCAATCTGCGGGCCAGTGCATTTCTGGTCGCTGTCATTCTAGTGATTTGGTATGCATTCAGTTAGGCGAAACATCGTACGCTCCGGCATTTTGATCCTGCTCATGGGCCTGATCAGCGGCTTGCAGGCACAGCAGAAAGACAGTACTGCCCTGGAGTCTCCCTTTCAGGAGCTCTCTTCTGGGCTCTTTCCGAAAAAGCGTACGCCCCGGCTCTACAAATTCAACGTCAGTGGATTTTACCGCTTCTTCAGCACCTATACTCAGAACGATCTTCCCTATCTCCTCACAGAAGATGGAAATTATGTGGTGCCCAAGAAGAACCTCTTCATTGGCGACGACGCTCAATTGCCCAATTTGATGCTCAATGTGAGCGGCCGACCCAGTGAGCAATTTTCCTGGGGCTTTGACCTGTATGCTTTCCAGTTTCTCAATGGCATGATCGACCCCGCCTACAGCGGACAGGTCGCCACAGAGGACCGCCCGAATATTTTCGATCCCTTCAGTGGTGCGCGTTTGGCACCTTCTATGGGTTTCAACCTCGGGTTGAATATGTATGGAAGCTACAATTCCAATTTTGGGGAATTCAACTTCCGTCTTGGGGGGATCCACTGGTACAGCCTTTCCGACCTGACTTTTGCCTCATTCAAGGGCTACAACCGCTTCCTGCTCTTCGAACGCAATCCCTGGGATCCGATCAACGGAACGGTGGGACAGCGATATGAAGACCTCTATGCCACAGGTGAAGTCTATCAGGACACCCGATTCGGTGAGCGTGCCTTTCAGGGGCTGATCGTCGAGGGGCTGAATCTTCCTGACCGATGGAATGTCTCGGTCCTGTATGGAAAGACGGAATTGAACGGAGGCTTCCTCACTATTCCCAACAACAGCTACGGAGGCAAGATCAAAAAGGAATTCAATGCACGGGATTACGCGGCCATCAACACGATCAATGGCATCACTTTTTTCGACAGCCTGAATACAGAAGCGATCACCTACAATGTGATCACTGGGGAAGTGAGCCTGAACAGATCGAGCTATAATTTCTATCTCGAAGCCGGCCTGGGCAAGTATGCAACACCCTTCGACGACTACGACTGGGGCGAGGCCATCAACATGAAGGTGCTGACCAAGAAGAAACTCACGGGGATCCCCATTGAATTTCAGGTGTACCGCATCAGCCCGAACGTTGTGAACAACAATGCGCTGTATTGGAATGTCGCCATACAGGAAGTGAATCCCAATGACGGAGCTCAACAGACTGCCCAGAGCAATACACTGCTGCGTCCCTTTGCCAGTTCCGTTCTGCCCATCGGACTCGTGACGAACAACCGCCAGGGACACAATCTGAATACGAATTTCAAAGTAGGCCGAATGTGGATGAGTTTTGGTCTGGCCTCTGCCATGGAGATCGATGCTGTTTCCAGTCAGCTGACCTATGGCCACCAGGTCAATGGGCTTATCCGTTCCCGGATGTGGCGCTGGACTTTCCCGCAGAACGTAGGGCCTTACGGAAGGCAGTCGGTCATTTACCGCGATGTGTTTGAGACCGTCAATCTTTTGGACAACGATGTGAACGGCGTTCCACTCAACAGAAAGCATTTCTCTACGCTCGAGACGCATTTGAAGTACAAGACCAACCACGCGGTTCGTCCGCTTTATTTCTTCTTCCTGGGTCGTTATCAGAGTGTGCAGAAGGAATATTCTCCAGTGCCTGTCACCTATTCAGAGGCGTATTTCCGACAGTACAATACCGAAATGGAAGTCTATTGGCGACTGAACCGTGGGTTCTACCTGAACGGTTATGCGGGCTATGAACGCACCATGTGCAACTACGATACGGACATCGACCCGGAGACCTACAAGCCACGCGATCAGGAGGGCTGGGGACTCGGTATCGGATTCGATCAGTCGCTGGGCAGGAATGCCGGCCTCTTTGTGCGTCACCGCTGGTTCGCCTTCGAAGACAGAAGTTTTGCCCTGGACCAATTCAAAGGACAGGAAACCCTTGTTGAACTGAAAATATTCTTCTGATGAAGAAGCTTTCTTACACCCTTTTTGCAGCGATGATCGTTGCCCAACTCTCCGCACAGGACGGAAGGAATCTTTGGTTGTCTTCCTATTCGCGGGGGCTCATCTACACGGATGAGATGAAGACAGATGGCGTCCCGGATACGGTAACGGCTGCACGCACCCAGAGCGGACACGCCTTGGTCGACCTTGGTCTGCACGTACAACCCAATCCCAATCTGGAGGTCATGGGCATGATCCGTGTCCGAAATGATTTTGGCGGATTCTGGGGCAGCGGTGTCACCTTTGACCTGCGCCAGCTGTGGGTGCGTGGCGTGATCGCAGATATCATACGGTTTCAATTGGGCGATATCGACTACCGCATGAGTCCGTACACCTTCCGCAATGAAGACGAGTGGATCCTGGGCGGAACCTCGACGGTGAGCCAGACCTCTTTGGACATGCTTCGGTACGACATCTTCCAGAACGATCAGGAGACCTGGCGCCAGCAGGGGCTGGCCATGGATTTTGGTTTCCAGTTCAAGAAGGTTCTGGACGAAGTGAATTTCAGCCTCTTCACCACGCGTACGAACAGCGCAGACTTTGGGGGCTCGGATCGTCTCTATGGCGGAGGAATGATGGATCTGCAGGTGGCCAAGGAATGGCATCTGCTCTACCATTATGCGAACCTGTTCGACATTCCGGAAACCTCCGCAGACCCCGTACAGCTCAACAATCCGGTTCAATCCATCGGATTGAAATGGAACCGCAGCCTCAGGGAGTACGAGTTGTTCGCCAATGCTGAGGCAGGACGATCGCGTTTGGAGTGGAAGGGAGATGTGGATGCACCGGTGCTGGAGGGCGGATTTTCGGATGTGGAAGCGGGCCTGTATCACCGAGCCAGTCGGCTGAAAGCGAGCCTTGGATGGCGTGCGGTAGGAGCGAACTTCAGGAGTCCAGGTGCACAGACCAAGCGGATCAGATTCGAGCGTTCGCCCAATGCCTACCAGCGATACACCAACGATCAGGTGCTTCGTCCATTCAGCACCTACGACCTCTTGCGTGATGGAACGCTGTACAATACGCAGTTGGAGGCTGGTCTGATGACCTTCGATCCGAGATACGGAAACGCTTTGCCCTACGGAACAGCCACCCCGAACCGGAGCGGAGTGAATGCGCGCGTGGACTGGCAAACAGAGGACGGTGTTCTCGACCTGGGCGTCCGTTGGACCTCACTGGACGATATTGCCGGGCAGGGAACCGATGAGCTGCGCAATTTTCAGCTGATCCAAGGGAATGCAAGCCTGCATCTGGGCACCTACTTTGGTTGGGAGCGAGATCTGGATCTCGACTTGGTTTTCTCTTCGGAAAACACAACGAGAGATGGAAAGGCGTACGAGCAGTCGGATCTGAACAATCAACTGATCGATGTCGCTCTGGAATGGGAATTCTTTGAGCACCTGAGCTTGTTGGCGGAATGGCGATCCTACACGTCCAAAGGAAACGACCTGTTCGCCGTCCGCGACCTGTATACACAGGTGACCGACTTCCAGGAGGTTCAATTCGATGGACAGGAACAACTGATCGGCGGAGGAATGCAGTACCGCTTCAACCAAAAGATCGCTGCTCAGTTATTCTATCAGAGCTTCAATTGGTCCGATCCCTTGTCGGGCTATCAGGCCTACCGCTGGAACAACTGGCAATTCAACTTCATAATGACCCTTTAAGATGAAAGGAACTTTAAAATTCATTACACTATTTGCCCTGATCGGAATGCTGGGGTGTTCGGAAGATCCCGAAGGTCCTTTGCTCTCTGACCTCTACGGGGAGTTCAGCCTGATCGCAGGACTGGAGGTAAGCAGTGACGCCGTTGATTTTTGCAGTGGAGAGTCGGTCTTTTTCACGGCCGAATTCTCCAAGAGCACCGACTGGGAATTGCGCATTCAGGGACTGAGTTCGGGCTCGGAAAAGATCATCAGTGGAAAGAGCCGCCGGCTCGATGCCACCAATACGTCATGGAACGGTTCAACTACGGATTTCCCGCTCTTCCGCGCGGAACAGGCCGAGATCACCCTTTACGTGCCGGAAGACACCTTGTACATGAAGGATACGGTTTCGATCGATGTTCCCAAGTGCGACGAGGGATTTGTACTGCTCGATTTTGAGAGCGGTGAGAATCCATTGTGGGATGAATTCGTTCAGTCCGGTGGTCAGATGACCTTCAATGTGGACGATGTGGATACGGCTGCTCAGGGTCAGTATTATTACGATATGGCCGGTGAGGTCAACTGGGACTGGCTGATCGGCTATCTCTATGTGCCTTCGGCTTCCTTCTCTGATTCGGTGCTTCAAGGCGGCAATACGCTTCCGCTTTCCGGAGACCCGAACAATGTATACGTCAACTTCTTGCTGAATTCGCCCGTGGGCATCACCAACGAGCTGCTGCTGATCCGCATCAATGAAGATGAGGATCTGGACGGCACTTTCAATGGCGCCAATGAGGATCAGTACTCCATTGAGATACGGAATGTAGACCCCGGATGGAATCTGTATTCCTTCAAATATTCTGAATTGGCCGCTCTATTCAACGGGCAGCCCACCAATGCAGCCGGAAACGACCTGCACGAGCCCGACAAGATCCATCAGGTGGAATTTCTCTTCCTGGCGAATCCAAGTTCGGGCTACAGCCGACTGCTCATGGATTACGTGGTATTCACTGAAGGCGGACCCCTCGACCCATGATCCGGATCAAAACACATATCGCACTTCTGCTTCTCTGCCTTTGCGGTGTTTTGGAGGCACAGGAAAATGTGGAGCTGAAAGAAGTCAAGGTCACGCGGGATCGCAGTCTGATGCGCCCACAAGATCTGTATGGCAATGCAGCGGCCATGCCTCCACACATCGGCAATGTCTTTCAGCTCGACATCTTCAAAGACCAGATCGGTCAGGAGGTTTGGTATACCCAATCCCAATGTCTGACGGTCCGACAGGAGGTGGATCTTATGCCTGGTGGCGAAAGCGGAATGTATCTGGAATGGAACAAGCTGCGCCCCGATTGCGGTGTGGACAACAACTGGTTCGGTCTGGGCATCGGCTGGGACGGCTGGGCAGCAAAAGACATATATGGCATCATAGACAGTGCTGCGATCCGCCTGAAGGTGAAGTCTGCCGGCGGAGATATCAAGGGACTTCCATTGGCCATGTGTTTGGAGGATTATGCGGACAAACAAGCCTGGATCGGTCTGACCCCGGACAGGATCGTCAATGCACCCATCGTGGACGACGAATGGCGGGATGTGGTACTGCCACTGAATGCATTCGATTGGAATGAGCAGAACGCCAATCCGAGCAACATCAAGCAGATGATCATTCAGTTCGAGGCGGAGGGAAGCATGATCGTTGACAAGATCGATCTGATCCGCAAACCTGCACCACCGCGCTACAAGACGGATATCGTTGTCACTGCAGATACGCTGATCCTCGATGGGTTCGCGGACAGATGCATGCAGCGTGAGCCGAATATAGAATTGCCATCAGGCAAGGCGATCTGGCTGACGGCCAACGAGCGCTACATCAGTCTGTTTCTCGAGGCAGCAGTCAACGACAAAAGAGGTGAGATCGTCGGATTGGATCTCGTCCTGTCTTCGAATGCAGAGGCACCCGACAGAAGGAAGGGCCGGATCATGAGCGACCACTGGTTCGCCACAGACCTCCGAAAAAGAGCGAGTCGTTCGGTCTCCATGAACAAGGAATTGACCAAAGGAGGCACTGCCAGGAGTGTCCGTGGGGAACGCCAGAGCATCGAATGGCTGATCCACCAGCCTGAAGCGCTTTATTCCGGTCTGAAAGCTGGAGAGGAGCTTCTTCTGGACCTGCGCATCACCTTCGAGCGCAGAGGTGAGCGCATCACCGAGATCTGGAATTGTCAGACAGAAGAATTTGGAGAAGTGCCCCTGCGCTGGGGTTTTGTCTCTGTGATCAAAGAAGAATTATGAGTTTCATCGGTCAGGCTGTGGCAAAGATGGGAGATGAATACAAGGCCCCTTTATCATGTGGTGTGAGCATCGGGGCTGTCGTTTCCCGGGGGAATCTTTATCCCACAGCCATTGACCGTTTGAACGCAAGATAATCAGCATCAGACCGTATATGTTCAAGAACGTACACCAACTGAAAAAGAAATCATGGGCACTGTGGATGGCCATTCCAATGGCCATACTGACCGTTTCCTGTGAATTGGAAGATCCGCCTCCTTTTGGCCGCGCGGGCAACCAGGTGCGCTTTGCAGGGCGGGATTGGGTCGTCAAGACAGGGCCTTCCCCGCTGGGTCCTGGACCGAACTTTTTTTCCGACAAGCCAGAGGACATTTTCCTGGACGGACAGGGGTACTTGCACATGCGCATTGCCGAG
>RFXV01000042.1 GCA_009921445.1 Flavobacteriia bacterium | reverse complement strand
GAGTCCGATCAGAATGCTTGAGCACTCCAGTGCCCGATCGGACTGGCCATAGGAACGGAAGATCTCGATGGCCATTTCCAAGGTAGCTGCCCGATCACCCCGTTCTCTTAAAGCCAATTCTGCATGGTACAAGGCCTTCTGCTCCTTTTTTCGCTGAAAGTAGAGGGTAGCTAAATTTTCATGGCCGCCAATGAATGAAGGGTCCAGTTGGATCAATTCAAGCATGCTCTGTTCGGCCTCCTTGGTTTTTCCTGCCTGAAGTTGCGAGATGGCCAGCATATTTTGTGCGTGTGGGTAAGTGGGGTAGCGATCGGTCACCTCTGTCCAGAGGGCTTCGCTGTTGTTCCAAACGGCCAATTGCTCTTGGGTCTTGGATCCAAAGAGTATGGCCACTAGGGCGATGGGTAGATAAGTAGCGAAAAATTTCTGGGCAATGAATTTCTTGCAGAGCGGAACAAGCAAAAGCACCATGAGCCAGGTCAAACCGGCGCTGGGCAGGTAGAGGTAACGATTGGCCATATATGTTCAAAAAGAAGAAAGCGAGTCCCCACAAGACCATCTTGCTATTCCTTCTCCAGCTTAGATACAATAAAGCGATAAGGCCGATCAACCAAAGCGGACCTGCAAAGTGCCACGTTCCGAGGGTTTCTCCGATCTGTTCGGGGTAGGGATAGTACGGGCTGAGTTCGAAAGGGACCAGACCCTTGATCAGGTACGTACCCAGGGCAGAAGTCGAAAGCAGCAGTCTGTCGGTCAGAGAATGGACAGAAGAGCTCAGATCGCCCCAGGCTTCTTCCTGTGCATGCCGGGTGATAAAGAGGAAGAGCGAGAAGAGAAGGAGGGCAGGGATCTTCTCCAACCAGATCTGCCATTGACGCAGGCTTCTCCTTTCTACGGAATCGATAATGAGGAAAAGGGGAAGAAGAACCACAGCCTGCGCTTTGGACAACAGAGAAGCAATGAGGAAGAAATAGGACCAGAGCAGGCGTTTGCGTTCTTGAGTACGGACGTAGCCCACATACTGCAGCGCGGACAGCAGGAAGAAGAAGGCGTATTGCACGTTCTTGCGTTCAGCCATCCAGGCATAACTCTCGACATTCATGGGATGCAGCTGGAATAGCAAAGCCGCTCCGAAGGCCAAACTCCATCTCTCTGGAAAGAGGCTGCCAAAAAGAAGATAGATGAGCAGTGCATTGAGCAGATGCAGCAGCCAGTTGGTCTGATGGTGCATCCGTATGCTGTCTTCGGCCAGTGCATTGTCACATGCCAGGCTCAAAAGGGTCAGGGGATGGTAGTGCCCATCGAAGTATTCGGTGAAGATCCGTTTGAATTGGATGCCGTCTTCAATTTCGATGAGCGCATTCCCTTGAATGTATCGTTCGTCGTCGTAGTTGAGCAAGCTGCCGGATGTACTGCTGTGGGTGAACACCAGTGCGGCGGCAAAGAGTATGGCCAAATGGCCCCATCTCTGTTTGGGCCAATCGCACAGCTCTGTTATCCATTTATACATGGGGAGAAGATAATGCGCACGAACACAAGCTGAACGGCAAAAAAAAAGCCCTCCGCAAGGAGGGCATCGTAGCTGTATGGAGAACCCTATGCAATGGTTTCCAGCCGCCCTCTCTGCCGGGCGATGAATCCACTCAGTGCGGCTCCATGGAGCAGATTCTGGCCGAGAAGGGCAAGGTCGATCAACTCCTGTAGTGTCTGATCCCGCTCCTTTTCCCCTTGTGCCATCACCTGGTCAATCAATGGGTGGTTGGCATTCACCAAAACTTCATAAGATTCCGGCAGATCAGTGAGGCCCATCATTCCTCCGCCAGTCATGCTTTGCTCTTTCATTCGGCGCATGAATTCAGGCACGATGACCTGAAGCGGAGCTGAGGTGCTGGACAAGCTGTCGACTTTGATCTGGAATTTGTCCTTTTCCATCTTCGATTCCACCCATTCCTTGATCTGCTTCTCCTGCTCTTCGGACAGTTTCGAAGGCATGGCTTCATCCTTCTTGATCAGGTTGTCAATGGAGTCGCTGTCCACGCGCGCAAAACGTACCTTCTCCAGGTCGCCTTCCATTCGTTGGATCAAATGGGAAGAGAGTGGAGTGTTCAGGATCAGCACCTTGTATCCAGACGCTTTGGCCTGCTCAATGCCCTCGTGTTGCGCTTCGGCATCTGAGGCATAGAGCCAGATGTTGTTTCCGTCCTTGTCCTCCTGTTGTTTGCCGAGTACTTCCTTGTATTCTTCAAGGGTGTGGTAGTTCCCTTCGGAGTCCTTTAGCAGATAGAATTTCTTGGCCTTTTCATTGAATTTGTCTTCAGTGAGCATTCCGTATTCGACGATCACCTTGGTGTCTTCCCAATTGGCTTCGAATTCTTTCCGATCCTTTCGGAACATTTCGTCCAGCTTATCCGCCACCTTCTTGGTGATGTGGCCAGAGATCTTCTTCACGTTGCCATCGGCCTGCAGATAGGAGCGGCTCACGTTGAGCGGTATATCCTTGGAGTCGATCACCCCATGCAAGAGGGTCAAAAAGTCCGGAACGATACCTTCTACGCTGTCGGTCACAAAAACCTGGTTCTGGAAGAGCTGGATCTTGTTCTTCTGCAGTTCCATTTGTGGCTTGATCTTCGGGAAGTAGAGTATGCCCGTCAGGTCGAATGGAAAATCCACTTTGAGGTGAATGTGGAAGAGCGGCTTGTCGAAACTCATTGGATACAGCTCACTGTAGAAATTGGCGTAATCCTCATCTTTGAGCTCGCTGGCATTCTTGGTCCAGGCCGGCAGTGCATTGTTGATGATGTCCGGAACTGTGATCTTTTCTTCCTCAGCCTCATCGCCTTCTCCCTTCTTGATGGTCTCCTCTTTGGTACCGAACTGAATCGGGATGGGCAGGAAGCGGCAGTACTTTTTCAGGAGTTCACGGATCTTGAAATCCTCGAGGAACTCTTCGTTTTCTTTGTTGATGTGCAGGATGATATCCGTTCCCCGCTCTCCGCGCTTGCCGGCTTTCATTTCAAACTCCGGATCTCCCTGACAACTCCAGTGCACGGCCTTCTTTTCGTCACTTTCCTTCCAGGACCGACTGACGATCTCCACCTTGTCGGCCACCATGAAGCCCGAGTAGAATCCGAGGCCAAAATGCCCGATGATGCCTGCATCTCCTGCCTTGTCCTTGTATTGCTGAAGAAATTCTTCGGCTCCTGAGAAGGCGACCTGATTGATGTACTTATCCACCTCGTCCGCCGTCATACCCACGCCGCGGTCCGAAATGGTCAGCGTCTTCTTTTTCTTGTCCACCGAGACCTCGATATCCACCTTTCCAAGCTCTCCTTTGATCTCGCCCATTCGCGAGAGCGCCTGCAGTTTAAGACTTGCATCCACTGCATTGCTGATCATTTCCCTCAGAAATATCTCGTGGTCCGAGTAGAGGAATTTCTTGATGATCGGAAAAATATTTTCCGCGGTTACATTGATCTTGCCCATTCGTTGATGATTTGCTGGGCTTTTACCAAAGGATGTGCCACCGCTCAAAGGTGTCATAATGACAGGAGGACACCATGGGCAATACTTGACTACTTTTGCAGCGTATGAAAGATGCCTCGTCCAAGATGATCCTGTCCTCTGATGAGTTGTCTGTCATCTTTCATCGAATCTGTTGTCAGTTGATCGAGGAGCATGAGGATTTCAAAAGCTCTGCTCTGATCGGTCTGCAACCCCGCGGAGTCACCTTCGCCCGCCGCATCCAGCAGATCCTGAAGGAATCCTATGGCATAAAGGACCTTCGCTACGGAGAATTGGACACGACTTTTTTTCGGGACGATTTTAGGCGGAGAGAGGCTCCGTTGAACCCCAATCAAACAGCCATCGACTTTCTGGTGGAAGATGCCAAGGTCATTTTTTTGGATGATGTCTTGTTCACTGGCCGCAGTGTCCGTGCGGCAATGGACGCTGTTCTTTCTTTTGGACGACCTGCCCGGATCGAACTCGTTGCATTGATCGATCGTCGCTTTCATCGGGATCTGCCCGTTCAGGCCAACATCATCGGAAAGCGTATCGACTCCATCAACGAAGAACGTGTTGTGGTGGAGTGGAAGGAACAGTCCGGAAAAGACCAGGTCATGCTGACCCAAACACCCAAAACGGATGGCTGAATTTGGACACAAGCACCTGCTCGGGATCAAAGGCCTGAAGGCTGCGGACATGGAGCAGATCTTCGAAACGGCGGATGAATTTCTCGGTGTACTCAACCGGCCGATCAAAAAGGTTCCCTCGCTCCGCGATGTCACCGTGGCCAATGTATTCTTTGAGCCGTCCACCCGCACGCGATTGTCCTTCGAACTGGCAGAGAAACGCCTGTCGGCGGATGTGGTCAATTTTTCGGCCTCCTCTTCTTCCGTGTCCAAGGGAGAGACCCTGACCGATACGATCAATAATATTCTGGCCATGAAAGTGGATATGGTCGTTCTGCGGCATCCGCATCCGGGTGCAGCACATTTTCTCTCACGAAATGTCCATGCATCCATCATCAATGCGGGAGATGGCACGCACGAACACCCCACTCAGGCACTTCTGGATGCGTACAGCATTCGACGATCACTCGGCGCGGTGGAGGGAAAGAAGGTCCTGATCGTCGGAGATATCAGACACTCCCGTGTGGCATTGAGCAACATATTGTGCCTAAAGGCACTGGGGGCAGAAGTAATGCTCTGTGGCCCCGCCACGCTCATTCCACCACCGGTTTCCCAATTGGGTGTGCTGGTGGAATGGGATCTGGACAAGGCCCTTGAATGGTGCGATGCAGCCAATATGCTTCGTGTTCAGCACGAGCGTATGGACATGAAATACTTTCCCTCTGCCCGCGAATACAGCAGGCAATTCGGACTCACGCGAGAGCGGCTCGAGCGCCGGGGAAGACCTTTGACCATCATGCATCCGGGCCCGATCAACCGGGGTGTGGAGATCACCACTGAGGTGGCCGACCACGAGCAGTCCATCATCCTGGAGCAGGTGGAGAATGGGGTAGCTGTGCGTATGGCGGTCCTTTATCTCCTGGCTGCACAAAACAAGAATTGACAAGATGGGTTGGACCAAACACATCGACGGAGGCATCGGGCAGCTGCGGACAACAGATCCGATCCGAGAGCATGATCTGGATTCCCTGCCCGCTCAGTATGAGGAAGGAGTGGATTTTATTATCGACCTTACTCAGCAGGATCCAAGCGCAGATGTATTGAAACGCGTGCTGGATGTGCAAGGCGAGTGGCGATCCAAGGGATTTTCCGTCGTATTGCTCATCGAAGAGGAACAACAAAAAAAGATCGACAGCAGCCTGGAGATCGCCATGGCCCCAACGCAACAGGAAGCCCTGGATCTGATCGAAATGGAGCGGATCGAGAGATTACTTAATTTATGAACATGATGAAAAAGACCATTTACCTTTTGCTCTTCACCTGTCTGACGCTGCAGGTTTCGGCTCAATGTGTGCCCGATCCAAGTTTCACCATTCCAGGCGTTTATCCGCCGGCAGGTTCCACAACCGATACCACTGCCATCATTCTGCCTGCCGCCCAGATCGGTGTGCCTGTGAACTACGTCACGCAGATCAGTGTGCTGAGTGATACCACGGTCTCCCTTTTTGGACTCACGCTGAATGTTCCTGTGGATTCCTTGAGCATTGACAGCGTGAATGGCCTCCCGCCCGGCATGACGGCCATTTGCGATAATCCAGGCTGCATTTGGCCCGGTGGAGGGAATGGATGTATCGACCTCACGGGAACCCCAAGCAGTTTGGGTGTGTATGAGATCACAGCCTATTCCGCCACCCGACTCGTATTTGGTGCCATTCTGGACAGTACGGTCGTGACGCCATTCATTTTCAAATTGTCCGTGGTCAATAACATCGGCTTGGCCGATCAGTCGTCACAAGATTTCGTGCTGCAACCGAATCCAGCTTCGGAAGCCGTTTCCATCCAGTTTTCCGAGCCAATGGCTTCAGAGCGATCATATGTTCTGCTGGACGTACTCGGGAGAAGGGTAGATGCAGGGGAGATCCCAGCATTTTCTGTCACGCATTCACTGTACACCGGCGACCTGAAAAACGGGCACTACCGACTTCTGATCTCTGATGGAAGCGACCAAAGGAGTCGCTCGCTGATCATTGCGGATTAAATGGCATACCGCCTGACGGTCCTGGGTTGCCACAGTGCGACGCCCAGATTGAATGCCCAAACCACCGCCCAACACCTCAATATTCGGGAGCACGCTTTTCTGATCGACTGCGGAGAGGGCACCCAAACCGAACTCAAGCGGCACAAGCTCCGCTCGCAGCGGATCAATCACATCTTCATCAGCCATTTGCACGGAGACCATTTTTTTGGTCTGATGGGGCTGATCTCCAGCTACCATCTGCTCGACCGTGGAAAGGAATTGCACCTGCACGCTCCGGAGGGCATTCGCGATATTCTGAACACCACTTTTCGCCACAGCAATACGTGGCTGAGTTTTCCATTGCACATACATCCGCTCCGCTTCGATGCGAGTGAGATCGTCCTCGAAGATGAAAAGGTCAGTGTGCGCAGTTTCCCCTTGAAGCATTCCGTCCCAGCTTGCGGGTTCGTCTTTCGAGAGCGGCCGCATCCGCGGAAACTGCAGGTGGAAGCAGTTCGCGCCCACAACATTCCTGTATATGCCTACGCGCGATTGAAGGAAGGATCGGATTGGGAAAGGGAAGACGGAAGCCTCGTTTCCAACGGCGAGCTGACCCTTCCGGGGCCCGTTGCCCGTGCCTATGCTTTTTGCTCGGATACGGCCTTCGATGAATCCATCGCTCCGTGGGTGGAGGGAGTGGACTGGCTGTACCACGAGGCAACCTTTCTGGAGTCTGAGGCACATCTGGCAAAGAAGACCCGGCACAGTACAGCGGCCCAAGCGGCTCGGCTGGCGGCAATGGCCGGAGCCAAGAATTTGCTGATGGGTCATTATTCCGCTCGATACAAGGAGCTTGAAGCCTTCAGGCAGGAGGGAATGAAGTATTTCGATAAGGTGCACCTGGCCGAAGATGGAATGCGGATCGATGTGTATTGAACGGCAAAGGATGAGAAGCTGATCGATGGAGAAAATGAAACAGAAACCCCTGCTCGTTCTCTTTTTCGTGGTCTTCATAGATCTTTTGGGCTTCGGCCTGATCATTCCGATCCTGCCGATCTATGCGAGCGAATTGGGAGCACCTTCCTGGGTCATCGGTTGGGTGGCTGCCTCCTATTCTCTGATGCAGTTCACCTTCGGACCCGTATGGGGGAATTTGAGCGATCGCTGGGGTCGAAAACCTATTTTGATGGGCAGTATGGCTCTGATGGCCTGTTCGTATGTGCTCTTTGCCTATTCCTTCACCTTGACGGTCCTTTTCGTGTCCCGCATCTGCGCGGGGATTGCAGCTGCCAATATCTCGGCCGCCCAAGCCTATATTTCCGACAGCACCCCGCCCAATGAACGCGCCAGGCATTTTGGGATCATTGGGGCCGCTTTCGGTCTGGGCTTCATAGGAGGGCCACCTGTCGGCGGATTCCTCAAGGCAGAGTTTGGGGTCATGGCCGTTGGATGGGCGGCTGCCGGACTGAGCATCTTCAATCTTTTGATGACCTATTTTCTTCTGCCCGAATCGCTGGAAAAAAGGTTCAGGGCCAAGCGGAAAATGGAGAACCCCCTGAACCGTCTTTGGTCATCCATACGCCGACCGGGGATCGGCAGACTGATGGCATTCACCCTCATTTTCATTTCGGCCTTTTCAATGATGCACGTGACGGCTGCCTTGTTCTGGGCCGAGGAATTTGGTCTCAGCGAAAAGCGCATTGGTTTGTTGTTCATGTACATAGGACTCATGGCTGCACTTATTCAGGGTTTTATGATCGGCCATTTCAACCGGTGGTTTGGCGAACGGCAGTTGCTTGTCTATGGGAGTGCCTTGATGCTAATAGGCCTTCTGGGCATGCCTTTTCCGCCCACCGGCTGGTTCTATCCCTGGGAGCTTGCATGTCTGGCTGTGATCAGCGTGGGAAATGCCTTTTTGACGCCCACCATCAGCGGTCTACTTTCGCGCATCGCTTCAGAAGATGAGCAAGGAGCAGTCATGGGCGCGTATCAGAGCTATGCATCATTGGGCCGGGTGATCGGTCCGGTCGTCGGAGGATGGCTCTATGGCTTCTCCTTCCAGTGGCCCTATGTGGCTTCGGCCGTTCTCATGTCCGTCTGTATATGGACGGCATTCCGACTTGCAGGGCGAAAAGGATTTCACCAAATTCAAACCGACTAAGGCGTATGCGTCAGGATCTTTGGAAAGAATACATTCAGGTGGCTTTCGCTTCGGTACGCGCGCAGGCGCTCCGGGCCGTTTTGACCGTGTTGATCATCGCCATCGGTATCACTGCATTGGTCGGGATCCTCACTTCTGCAGATGCCATAGAGCAAAGCATTTCCGGCAATTTCAGCCAATTGGGTGCCAATACCTTTTCCATTCGGAACCGAGGCCCGAATATCCGCATCAACGGCAAAGGAAAGCAGTGGAAAGAGTTTCCTGAGATCACCGAAGCTGAGGCCGAAGAATTCAAGAAGCGCTTCGACTTTCCGGGAGCCCTTGTTTCGATTGCCTATTTCGCGACCAGTATTGCAGAGATCAAGGCAGGCAGCCTGAAGACCAATCCGAATTCAACGGTCATAGCGACCGATGAGTACATCTTGCAGACCGATGGCTACGTCCTTGAAGAGGGCCGGATCTTCACGCGCACGGAGGTGGAAAAAGGAGCGGCGGTTGCCCTGCTGGGAAAGGACCTCAGGGATCAGCTCTTTCCCGGCGAAGCTGCACTTGACAAGACCATAGCTCTGCGAGGCAAGCGCTACCGGGTGATCGGACTCCTGGCAAAAAAGGGGAACGGCGTGGGCTTCGGCGGTGACCGGAACTGCATGATCCCATACACCAATGCGCGTTATACCTATCCAAGCAACAATCGCACACATGCGGTCAATGTGATCGCTCCCAGCGGCTTCAGTTTGGACGCCTGTATCGGGGAGGCTACGGCGCTGATGCGTATGGTCCGCAGACTCGATCCGAAGGAGGAAGAGAATTTCAACATCACCAAAAGCGATGAGCTGGCGAATTCTCTGATCGACAATCTTGGGAATGTGGAGAAGGCTACAGCATTCATCGGCATCCTGACTCTGTCGGGAGCCTGCATTGCACTGATGAACATCATGTTGGTGAGTGTGACAGAACGAACCCGCGAGATCGGGACACGGAAGGCTCTCGGCGCAACGCGTCGCGCCATCGCCTGGCAGTTTTTGACAGAGGCGGTTGTCATCAGTCAGGCCGGAGGTATACTCGGTTGTGCTGTGGGCATTGGTATTGGCAATCTGGTGGCCAGCTTTGTGGGCGGCCCCTTCTTTATTCCCTGGTTTTGGCTGGGAATGGCCTTCCTGATCTGTCTGTTGGTAGGCATTGTCAGCGGGTTCATCCCAGCGCTCAAGGCTTCACGGCTGGATCCCATCGAAGCACTGCGGCACGAATGAAGGTCTACCGGCATATTGAAGAATTCACGCCTCTTTCGTTGGGGGTGGCCACGACGGGAACCTTTGACGGGGTGCATCAGGGCCACCGGTTCATACTCGATCGTCTCGCACGCATTCGAAATGAGCAAGAAGGAGCAGAGAGCGTATTGCTCACCTTCGATCCCCATCCGCGCGAAGTGCTGCAACCGGGCACGCATCTAAAGCTTCTGAATTCCATGGACGAAAAGATCCAGCGGCTGGAGGCGGCTGGTTTGGATCATCTGATCATCCATCCATTCGATCGTTCCTTTTCCCGGACGAGTTCGTTAGAGTTCGTTCGCAATATTCTCGTGCAGAAACTGGGTGTTCGCAAACTGGTGATCGGTTATGATCATCACTTTGGCCGGAACCGGGAGGGATCCTTTGCCCATTTAAAGGAATACGGACCGCTCTACGGTTTTGATGTGGAGGAGATCCCGGCCCAGGACATCGATCAGGTGGCAGTCAGCAGTACGAAGATCAGAAGTGCCCTGAAGGACGGAGATATGGGGCGAGCCAATCTTTTTCTGGGCTATACCTATGGAGCGGATACCGAGGTGGTCCATGGGGACCGCATGGGTCGGACCATAGGGTTTCCAACGGCGAATTGCCGTTTCGCCGAAGTGCGAAAAGTGATCCCTGGAGATGGCGTTTATGCTGTTCAGGTGGGTCATGGGGATCGGGTCATCGGTGGAATGTGTCACATCGGCAGGCGACCTACCGTAGACGATGCCAAAGAATCGCGGGTGGAGGTCCATCTGCTTGATTTCAAAGAAGACCTGTACGGTGAAGCATTGCGCTTGTCTTTTGTTCGTCGTGTACGCGACGTGCAGAAGTTTGAGGGCATGCAACAGCTGAAAGAGCAACTCGAGAGAGACGAGAAAGTCGTTCGTGAGGTATTGGGGCAGAGCGACGCTGCAGAATGAGCTGGGGACGAATGTGCCTGGTGGGGAGTATATTCTTGACATCCAGCATCTGTTCGGCTCAGGACATGGCGTTCAGGGCCAAGTCCAAGCGATTGAAAGACTATCCAAAAGAGCTCATTCACGAGGTTCAGTGGACCAACATCGACCTGAGAAAGAATAGACTGGAGCGCTTTCCAACCGAATTCAGCGAGTTCGAAGAGCTGGAAGAGCTCAGATTATCGCGCAATCCCATGAACTGGCCCGATAGCCTGTCGGGCTTTCCGGTGCTGCGGTACCTCGATCTCTGGGATACCGATGTGGCCACGGTCCCTGTTCACGTAGAGGGGTTTGACGCTCTGGAAACCTTGGACCTCAGGGAAACCTATTTGGACGAAGAGAACAGGGCCGCCCTGGAGAAATTGTTCCCTAGGGCGGAGATACTGCTCTCGGAACGCTGCAGTTGCCGTCCCAAAAAGTGATCACAGGCTGATCGACAGGGTGGTCATCCAGTGGATGCCCGCCTGAGGATAGAAATAAGGCGTGCCTGCATACACATAACCATTGGATGCGTACAACTCGTCCAAGAGATTGAAGATGTCCAGGGAGAGCACGGGCTTTCCTGGGAGCTTTTCCGCGCTGTACTGGATGCGCAGGTCATTCAAAAAGTAGCTGGGCAGTACGTGCGCTTCATCGTTCTCATTGCTGAGGTATTGCTTCCCAACGAATCTGCTCGCCATGGAAAACGAGAGTGCTTGAATGGGCGAATAGCTGATCACAGATCCGGCCACTGTCGATGGGGAATAAGGCAGGAGCGTATTGATGGGGTCTTGCAGCACTTGGCTGTTGTCAAGGATCCGGAAGTCTATATTTTGATTCGATGAAACAGCGGCATTCAGCGCCAGATTCCACCGCTCATTGAAACGGTAGTTTCCTTCGAATTCCAGTCCGATCCGTTGGCTCTTGCCCACATTCCTCCGGATGAAGCCCCCCACATTATCGATCTCGCCAGTGAGTACGAGCTGGTCCCGGTAGAACATGAAATAGGCATTTGCTGAATAGCTCAGATCACCTTCCGTATTCTTGAAGCCCAATTCGATGTCGTGCAGTTGTTCCGGCTTGGGCGTACCATAGAGGTAATCCACCCGATTGCCCTCCCGATGGGCGATGGCATAGGACAGATAGGCTGTCTTGTTGCTCGCTAAGGCGTATTGAACACCGGCCTTCGGATTGAAAAACAGCAACTGCTCATCGAATGCAACAGGGAGATCTCCTTCGTCCGTTCCGTTGCCTGAGTAGTCTATGCTGCGCAGCTGCAGGTCGATATAAGTGGACCATTTTTCGCCCAGCTGCTCTTTCCACTTGAGGTAGATGTTTCCATCGTTCTTCACGGATCGGTTGCTGTAGAATCGGTCGCGAAGCTCACTGGAGGAGGCAAAGCGCATCCATTGCAGATCGCCGTAATGGTCTCCCTCATAGCGGTGGAATCCTCCGCCAATATCCAGATCTGTGCTTCCTTTTTTCCAGGAATACTGCGCGATGGCGCCATAAAAATGATTGTCCAGCCAGAGACGACGGATGAGATCGGTCTCAGCCAGTGTGTCGCCCCCGAGGATCACTGCTGGAAGCCCGTAGGACGAAAGTGCATCATTCTGTCTGTATTGCTCGTAGTACCCCTTTCCCCGGGTGTAGTGGAGAGCGGCTGTCAGATGGCTATTCGTATTGAATTGCTTGCCATAATGCAGCTGGTAATGATCCTGACCGTAATTGTCCGTCTCATCGTCATAGTAGCTGATGCTGCCATCGAAACCGTACAATGCGCCCGCATAGTTGGTGGTCCGGTCTGTTTCCATGGTCGGCCCGTCCAATCCGTACCAGGCCTGGTAAGTGACTTCCCGTCCGCCGTAGGCGATGAATTGAAGATTTTGATCGGTTCCCTTCCAATTCAGTTGGGCGAAATACCCTTGAAGGTCGCTGCTCGCCCGGTCGATGTACCCATCCGACCGAAGATCGCTCAGGCGAAGATCCAGGCTCCAGCCATTTCCAAACATTCCAGTAGATGCCTTGAAGGTTTGTCTCCACGTGTTGAAACTCCCCGCCCCCAGAGTGTAGCCAGAAGAAGCTTTTTGGCTGTTGCCCAAAGTGTTCATGTTCACAGATGCCCCAAACGCACCTGCGCCATTGGTGGAACTGCCCACTCCTCTTTGAATTTGGATGCTTTTCAGGCTGGATACGAGGTCGGGCGTATTGACCCAGAATACACCTTGTGATTCAGAGTCATTCAGTGGAATGCCGTTCATGGTCACATTGATCCGTGTCGCATCGCTGCCGCGGATGCGCATTCCCGTGTAGCCA
>RFXV01000041.1 GCA_009921445.1 Flavobacteriia bacterium | reverse complement strand
TATCGCGGTTGATCCCGCCTACCCCTGTTGCCGCTCCCTGGAAAGGCTCCAGTGCAGAGGGATGGTTGTGGCTCTCGATCTTGAACGCACAGGCCAGGCCCTCCCCAATATCCACCAGACCGGCATTTTCCTCGCCCGCCTTGACGAGCATATGCGGCCCGTCCTTTGGCAGGGTCTTCAGCCAGACGATGGAGTTCTTGTATGAACAGTGTTCGCTCCACATGCCCGAGTAGATGGACAATTCAGTGAAGTTGGGCACTCGGCCCAGGATGTCGGATATCTTGGAAAATTCATCCTCGGTGAGTCCGAGTTCTCCGGCCACTTCCGCATTGACCGGTTCTTGATTGACCTGATAACTCATAAATGATTCAGCATAGAGGTCAAAGTTAATGGGAGCAGAGCGTGCAGCGCGCATGCCCGTACAAACGTCATCCACATGATTCTGACATTTTATGACCCCAAGGCGGGATATTCTGCTGAAGGAGGTTCTGCATTCACCTCTGTCGATTAATTTTCCCTCTCAATCCAGAAAGATCATGATCCGCCCACTCTCCCTCCTACTCACCTTTTTAAGCTCTCTTATCGTGTGGTTAGACGCCTATGCACAAGAAGACCTGAAGTATCAGGTACCCCCGCAGGACATTCTCGAACTCGTAGATGTGGACCTCGCACCGATCACACTGATCACAGAAGACCGGGAATACATGGTCTTTGTCTACCGCAAGGCCTACAAGAGCATTGCCGAACTGAGTGAAGAGGAGATGCGGCTCGGCGGTTTGCGCATCAACCCCAAGACCAACATCGGAAGCAGAACCCGATTCTACACAGGAATGAAGGTGATGAAGGTGGGCAAGGATGAAGAAGCCCGAGCGGTCAGCGGCCTGCCCGATGAAGCCCGGATCGCCAATCTGAGCTGGTCGCCGGATGAATCGAGGATCGCCTTTACACACACCACCTCAGAAGGAACAGAACTCTGGTATCTCGACCTGAAAAAAGCCCGCGCGAGCCGCTTGCTCGGACCCGTTCTCAATGCCAATATGGGCAGTGTACTGCGCTGGTTCAACGACGGTAAGTCGCTTTTGGTCAAGATCCTCGACACCGACCGAAAAGACCTGATCGATACCGAAGAATCCGTTCCTACAGGACCGATCGTATCAGAGAATGCCGGGCAGAAGGCACAGAACAGAACCTATCAGGACCTGTTGAAGACCCCTGACGACGAGTACAACTTTGAACTGCTTGCAGGCAGCGAACTGATACAGGTCGATCTCAAGGGCGGGCAAAAGCCTTTCCTGCCACTGGCCATGTACGGCGGCATCTCCTTCTCTCCGGATGGGGAATATGTCATGGTCACCAGCATTCACCGGCCGTTCAGCTACATCGTTCCCTACGGTCGTTTCCCCAGCCGCTCTGCGGTTTACACCAAAAAGGGCGAACTGGTTTCCGTTGTCATGGATGTGCCTCTGATGGAAGTCATGCCCAAGGGATTCATGTCCGTAAGAAAGGGCCGCAGAAACATGAACTGGCGCTCAGACAAACCACACACCTTGGTGTACACGGTCGCTCTGGACGAAGGCGATCCTGCGAAGGAGGTGTCTCACAGAGATGAAGTCTTTTTGCTGGAGGCGCCCTTCGATGGCGCGGGACGCTCCGTATTCAAGAGCATCAACCGCTTCAGTGGCGGCGTTTGGGGCTCGGACGAGTTTGCTGTTGCCTACGACTATTGGTGGGACACACGCAATACCAAGACCTATTTCTTCAATCCCTCCCGGCCCGATATCAAGCCTGAGATCGTGTACGACCGGAATTACCAGGATCAGTACAGTGACCCGGGCAGATTCGTTACCGAAGAAGGCCGTTATCCGGGCTATGGTGTTCTTGCCATGCGCGATGGAAAACTCTTTCAGATCGGTGACGGATTCAGTGAAGAAGGTCAATTCCCCTTTGTTCGCGAGATGGACATCAAGTCCAAAAAGACAAGGGATCTCTACCGCTCGACCTACACGGATCGCATTGAAGACATCCGCGACCTGTATGTGGACGAAGACGAGCTGCTCGTCCGCATTGAATCGAAAAGCGATTATCCAAACTATTTCGTCCGCCACCTGAAGACGGGGCGTATGGAACAGATGACGGATTTCAAGAATCCATTTGAGCGGATCGCCAATGTGCAGAAGGAAGTGATCGACTACAAACGCTCCGATGGGCTCGATCTGAACGGTACGCTCTACCTCCCGCTGGATTACGAGAAGGGCAAGCGCTATCCGATGATCCTGTGGGCCTATCCAAGAGAATACAAGGACAAGAGCAGCGCGGGACAAAACACGCAGAATCCCAACGAATTCGTCTACCCCTTCTGGGGCTCTCCGGTCTACTGGGTCACCCGTGGATATGTCGTCCTGGACGACGCCTCCTTTCCGATCATCGGGGAAGGCGATGAGGAACCCAACGACTCGTTCCGTTCACAGCTTGTGGCCAATGCACAGGCGGCCATTGATGCGCTCGATCAGCGCGGTCTGGTGGATCCCAAGCGCGTGGCTGTCGGTGGCCACAGCTATGGCGCATTCATGGTGGCCAACCTATTGAGTCATTCGGATCTGTTTGCAGCCGGGATCGCCCGCAGCGGCGCCTACAACCGGACGCTCACGCCCTTTGGCTTCCAGTCGGAGCAGAGGAGTTACTGGGAGGCACCGGAGATCTACTACACCATGAGTCCGTTCATGCATGCCGACAAGATGAAGACCCCGCTGCTGCTTGTGCACGGAGAGGCAGACAACAATTCCGGAACCTATCCACTGCAAAGCGAACGTTACTTCAATGCCCTCAAAGGCCTGGGAGCGACTGCACGCTTGGTGATGCTGCCCAAAGAGAGCCATGGCTACAGCGCACGGGAAAGCATTTTGCACCTGCTCTGGGAGCAGGATCAGTGGCTGGAGAAATATGTGAAGAACCGGCCGTCAGCCGATTGAGGACCCTGGGGACAGCCCGGCATCGGGCTCGACCCACTTGAGGCTTCCCTCGCTGTCTTCTCCAAAGAGCAGCATGCCTTCAGACTCGATGCCCCGGATCTTTCGCGGTGCGAGATTCATCAGGATGGGTACGCGCTTTCCGACCAGATCCTTTGGGTCGAAGAATTCGGCGATCCCCGAAACCACTGTCCGACGGTCCAAACCGGTATCCACCTCGAACTTCAGGAGCTTATCGGTCTTTGGCACCCGCTCAGCTGAAAGGATCTGAGCCACGCGTATGTCCATCCTTTGGAAGGACTCAAAATCAACTGTTTCTTTTTGCGGATCCACGGCCGGGGCGGTAGACTGTTCTGCCTCCGACTGCGTCAATCGGGCTCTTTGCTCATCCATTTTTTCGTCTTCTATTTTATCGAACAACAGGCCGGGATTCGCGGCCGACACACCCTTGAGCCATTTGGCCGGATCGATCTTCTTGAGCTCTTCCCAGCTCATCAGCTCCATTCCAAATGCATTGCGGATGCGGGCTGCCGTGAAGGGCAGGAAGGCCTCGGCTGCCTGTCCGATGAAGGCAGCCATCCTGGCGGCCAGCGCCAGGATCACGGCGGCCCGTTCAGGATCCGTCTTGATCTTCTTCCACGGCTCCTGCTCTGCCAGATACTTATTGCCAATACGTGCCAATCCCATGAACTCCCCAAGGGCTTCGCGGAAACGGTATGCGCCAATGGATGCTTCCATGCGGTCGGCATGCGCGGTAAATTCTGCCCAGGCTGCTTGCTCAGAATCCGAAGACCCATCCAGATCCGGCAATTGACCCCCGTAGTATTTGTCGGTGAGAACGAAGACCCGATTCAGAAAATTTCCGAGAATGGCCACCAGTTCGCTGTTGTTGCGCTGCTGGAAATCCTTCCAGGTAAAGTCGTTGTCCTTGGTCTCAGGCGCTGTTGCACAGAGCACATAGCGCAAAACATCCTGCTTTCCGGGGAAATCTTCGAGGTATTCATGCAGCCAGACCGCCCAATTGCGAGAGGTGCTGATCTTTTGACCTTCGAGGTTCAGGAACTCATTGGCCGGTACGGCTTCGGGCAGATTGTACGATCCATGCGCCATAAGCATGGCCGGGAAGACGATGCAATGGAAAACGATGTTGTCCTTGCCAATGAAATGCACCAGGCGGGAATCTGGATCCTGCCAATAGGAGCGCCACTGATCGGGCATCAATTCCTTACTGGCTGAAATGTAGCCGATCGGGGCATCGAACCAGACATAGAGCACCTTGTCCTCACCTCCTTTCACGGGCACACGGATGCCCCAGTCCAGATCGCGTGTCATGCTACGGGGCTGTAGCCCATCACCCGCATCCAGCCAGCTCATGCACTGACCGTGGACATTGGGCTTCCAGTCTTTGTGCTGATCGAGGAATGACCGTATGCCGTCCGCCATCTCATCGAGGGGCAGAAACCAGTTCGTGGTCTTTTTCAGCACGGGCGCCGATCCGCTCAAGGTGGAACGCGGATCCTTTAGTTCGGTTGGGCTGAGGCTGCGGCCACAATTTTCGCACTGATCGCCATAGGCCTCTGTGTGCCCGCATGCCGGGCAGGTTCCCATAATGTACCGATCTGCCAGGAATTGACGCGCCTCCGGATCGTAGTACTGATCGGTCTCCTTCTCCTGAAAAACGCCTTGCTCGTGTAGCTTCAGGAAAAAGTCCTGCGCCGTCTCGTGGTGATCTTCAGAAGAAGTGCGGCTGTAGATATCGAAGGAGATGCCGAATTCCTCGAAAGACCCCTTCATCATATTGTGGTAGCGATCCACGATCGCCCGAGGCTCCACTCCTTCCTTTCGCGCACGCATGGTGATGGCCATACCGTGTTCGTCAGAACCGCAGATAAAGCGAACATCCTCCCCCATCTGGCGAAGAAAACGAACGTAGATATCCGCCGGAAGATAACAGCCCGCAATGTGCCCGATGTGCACGGGGCCGTTGGCGTAGGGCAGTGCTGCCGTGACCAGATGACGCTTGCTCATGAGTGGATCGGAATGAGCTCCAAAGGTACGTGGACCATGCAAGAGCCGAAGGACCGGCTCCAGGAGTTTTCAGAAACCATGGAGCGACCGCTTGGATTGTGGATAACGCATACGGACAATGGATGCTTAAGCCGATCCAGATCGCGGGCTGGCCCTTAATTTCAATCCATGATCCGCACACCTCCATTTCTTCGTTCTGGCGATCTCATTGGTTTTGTGGCTACGGCGCGCTTCCTTGAGACCGAACGCATTGAAGAGGCAAGAAGACTTTTTGTAGAAGCAGGATTCAAGGTTCAGGTGGATGAATACGCAGACCGTCCCTTCCATCAATTTGGCGGAGATGATGCTGCGCGGAGTGCAGCCTTCAACCGCATGCTGGAGGATGAAGAGATCAAGGCTGTTTTTTCTGTTCGAGGAGGCTATGGCAGCGTGCGTATGGTGGATGGCATCGACGATGCGCTTCTCAAAGCGACACCCAAATGGATCTGCGGCTACAGCGACATCACCGTTTTGCACGGAAGAGCTCAGCAACTGAATATCCAAAGCCTGCACTGCCCCATGCCCGTGGATCTTCCCTCTTGCTCACCTGAGGCGCGGGAACAGACATTCCGCGCCTTGATAGGTGAAAACATCGACCAAGAATGGGCGGGCAGCGAGAATGACCTGATCGGAACTGCCGAAGGGATCTTGAAAGGGGGCAACCTCAGTGTGCTGTACAGTTTGCTTGGAAGTGCCGATCTGCCCGATATGCAGGGTGCTGTTCTCTTTATCGAGGAGATCGATGAGTACCTCTACCACATCGACCGCATGCTCCGAGGTATGAGCCGTTCCGGTCTGTTAGCCGGATTGAAAGGCGCAGTGATCGGAGGCTTGACCGATATGAACGACCACGATCGTCCCTTTGGCTGGACAGCAGAGCAGATCATTCGCGATCACTTCGCGCCCCTCAACATTCCAGTGGCCTTTGGCTTGCCTGCTGGACACATCCGCGACAACCGTCCATTGCTCCTTGGGGGCAAGGTGCGGCTGGAACACAACGGCGGACACTGGAAGCTTTCCTACCATTGACCCGGACAGAGCTTGGGACGCTCGGCGAGGACTGCGCCGAGGAATACTTCGCTGCCAGAGGCTTTGCCATTTTGGAGCGCAACTGGCGGTTCAGGAAATTTGAGATCGATCTCATCGTCCGTTGCGCCAACACCCTGGTATTCGTTGAAGTCAAGACGAGAAGAGGCGCGTCAGGACCCATGGGCATATTGCTAAGGCAGGCGCAATGCCAGAATTTGGAAAAGGGCGCCGAAGCCTACCTGGCCTCTTGTCCCGACCGGGAAGCCGAGGTCCGATTCGATCTGGTCTGTGTGGTTCCAAGCCGCAGGCCTTGCCTGCAACACACAAGGAATTTCGTGCTTCCCCACACGGACGGGCAATGAATCATCTCCAATACCTTTGCCCCCGATGGAAAGAAAACAAGGCGGCGGTCGAAACGGCCGCAGAGAAGGACCGGGCAGAAAGGATGCCTCCCCTCGTGGAAGAACCGGCGGAGGACAACGAACCGGACGAAATCAAGGACCAGACAAAAGAGCAGACAGGAGAAGGACGGACGAAAGGCCTTTCGATCGAAAGCGCTCAGAAGGCCGATCAGCTTCGGAGAATGAGCCAAGACGAGAAGAGAGAAGAAGCAGGCCAGATCGTTCGGAGGAGCGCGGCTATCGTTCGAAACCAAGGTCAACCGATCGCCAAGCTGACCGGCGGGATGCCAGCAAAAGAGGACCGGAGAGACCGGCTGGAAGCAGGCAACGCCCAGAACAACGCAGCCGTCCCTTGGAGCGGAGAAATCCTCGAACAGCAGGACCAGCCGGACGCGGCGATCGTTCGGTAAAATCGGAACACACCCGTCTGAACAAATTCCTTGCGCATGCCGGGATCAGTTCGAGAAGGGAAGCCGACACCCTGATCCAGGCAGGTCTGGTGAAGGTGAATGGAAAAGTGGTGACTGAAATGGGCCACAAGGTGGGACCGGGCGATGAAGTTCGCTACAACAATGCGATCGTCCGATCCGAGAAGAAAGTGTATCTGCTCCTGAATAAACCCAAGGGCTTCATCACTACAACCGACGATCCCAAAGCACGCAAGACGGTCATGGAACTCGTTTCAGGGGCGTGCAAGGAGCGGATCTATCCCGTGGGGCGACTGGACCGACAGACCACCGGGGTGCTGATGTTCACCAATGACGGAGAGCTGGCCGACAAACTCCTGCATCCGTCCAATGGCGCACAAAAGATCTACGATGTGGTCCTCAGTAAAGCCCTCGCCAAGGCAGATCTTGCCAAGATCGAGGATGGACTCGAACTCGAAGACGGCCCCGTATCAGTAGACCAGATCGCCTATGTGGAAGACAAGGACCGAAAGCATATCGGCATCGAGTTGCACGTGGGCCGGAACCGGATCGTTCGCAGGATCTTCGAGCACCTTGGGTACGAAGTGGTGAAGCTGGATCGGGTATCCTTCTCCGGTCTGACGAAAAAAAGACTAAGCCGCGGACAGTGGCGTTTCTTAAGCAGTAAAGAAGTTGATTTCCTGCGCATGCGCAGCTGATCCAACCCCTATATGAGCGGCAGAAAGATCATACGGACTTTGGGCATCGTTCTGCTGACTGCGATCCTTCTTTTCGCAGGTCTTTCCGCTTACGCATGGTGGCAACGCGACCAGCTTCTGGATGCCCTTGTCGAGCGGATCAATACAGAACTGGAACGACCTGTTGAAGTCCAGAAAATTGGTCTGAGCCTGCGGCAATTCCCATCGGTAAGCCTGCTGATGGAACAGGTCGTGGCGCTCGATTCGCAAGGCGACAGCCTTTTGTCTGCACGATCCGTATGGATCGCAACCTCCTTGAAAAACTGGATCAGGGGCGACTACCGGATCAATGGGGTGCATGTGGCGCATGGAAGAAGTCACATCAAAGAATTCAATGGAGGTCATTGGAACTTTCAGGAATTCATTCCAAACAAGGATTCGGATGAAAACGCAAGCATACAGCTCGATCAGCTTTCACTGCGCAACTGTTACATCCGTTATGACAACCGGGCTCAAAAGAGCCGCAGCACGGCTTATGTGGCTGCCGCAGACTGGTTCCCGACAGATCCCGGCCGTTCCGAACTTTCTTCTTCCCTCTTGCGCGCGCACTGGACCCGGGAAGATCAGGAATGGCAGCTGCCCAGAACAGAGGTTGTTCTGCACCTCGGCCTTCCCCACTGGTCAGCCCAGATCGTGAGTCTTGGCGATGCATTTGAACTGAACTTTCATGAAGAGGACAACGCGATCGGACTGCGGGCAGAGATTTCAGAGATCCGCCAATGGATCGCACAAAGCCCGATCGAATTGCAGCAGCCACTTGACCGACTGTCCGGATCTGTGGCCATCAATGGAACGATCCATCTGGAAAAGGGGCTTCAAGATCAATTCTCTTTTCGCTCGGTCAATGCTTCTCTGGATCATGCCGATTGGAGCGACATCCAAGCCGATGTCACAGGGCGGTATTTGTCCAGCAAAAAGAACCGTTCTGTCGTTTTGGATTCTGTTTTTCTCAGGAAGAACAGCAGTTCTCTGCAGATCCAAGGTCGGCTGGATATTTCACGAGAACGGGCTCAGATCGAGGCCGAAGGGCACTTGGCCCTTTCAGATCTGGACGCTTCCCTGCCAGTTGAATGGGGAACGGATTGGAGCGGAACGGCCGATGTCCGTGCCCGTTTCACAGGAAAGATCGATCGACCGGACTGGCAGAATGAACTTGAGATGGAACTGGATCTGGCCGACTTCGGTTTCCAGCGTGGAGATGATCTGCAAGTCCGGAGAACAAAAGGACAGGTCAGCTGGCGTAAAGGACAGATCGAGCTGGACAATCTGCTCATGACCCTTGGCCAGCAGGAACTCTATGCCGATGGACGCATTCGAAACTGGAGTGCTTCTTCGCCACCTGAGTTGAACCTGCGCATCCGCACCCAATCGCTTGAATGGACGGGTGCAGAAGACGGTGAATCCGCTTTCGAGCTGCCTGAGTACAGAGGTCAGGTGACCCTGGAAGCGGACCATCTGCGTGCGGACGAACTGGTCCTTCTGGCCGTACGGGCGGATCTCTCGCTCCGAGATCAAGAGATCGGTATCGACCAGCTTTATGCACAGGGCATCGGAGGACAATTGAAAGCCAAGGGTACATTCGGTCGCACGGACAATGGTTGGACATTGAATACCGATGGCCAACTGACTGGCGTCTCCATAGACGATCTGTTCAGGGCCTTCTCCAACTTTGGACAGAACACGCTCACCTCCGAACAACTCAGTGGAAGACTGAATGCCAATTTTGATCTGCACCTGCCCATGGACGCCGACCTGTCGACACGCCTTGCAGAATTGACCGTGAACGCATCCACCGAATTGCTTGAGGCGGAACTCAGCCATTTCCAGCCCCTCTACGCACTGGCAGATCATGTGCAACTCGATGAGCTCAGCCGCCTAAAGATCGATCGGCATACACAGAAATGGTCTATCGCTGAGCAGCAGATACGCCTCGAAAAAAGCCTTTGGAAGAGCAATGCGATCGAAGTAGAGATGTCCGGTTCCCATGGCTTCAACAACCACATTGATTATCGTTTCAAGTTGCCTGCACATCGTGTCATCAACAAGAGAAAGCGAAAAATGGACGAGGAGCTCTCAGAATTCCTCGTGGAAGTTCAGGAGCGTAAGGTTCCGAGCATCTACCTCAAAGTGACCGGGGAACTGGGCAACCCTCAAGTTGCACTGGATAAGGAAGCACTTCGTTCGGGCATTCAACAGGAATGGCAGGAGCAAAAGCCCTGGCAGCGTAAAGAAGACGAGCCAGAATCCGAACCTCCACCCAGCGGTGGACTGAAATTTGAATGGTCGGAAGGAAGGGACAGCATCCGCTAGAGTAAAAAGCCTTCCTGCCTTACAAGAAGATGATCATTGCCGATCGGTGGGGCGCTCAGAAAAAGAATCCAAAGCGGATCTCCGGATTGGAGTAGAACGATCGACCGTCGTCCAGCAGGTTGTAGTAAATGCCCGCGAACACTCCTTGATCCCTGGGATAATAGGTCGCTCCTACGAACCAATGCGGCACCCAGTCCCGCTCGATCACAAAAGGAGTGGATCCCGTATTGTAGGGATTGCTCAGGATGATGTCGGCCCGGACCAGATCGAATTCCGTCCCGATACCCAGACCGGAAAAGAGCTCGTAGTTCGCGAAGGGATTGACCCCAAAAACACTTTGTTCCAAAGCCGCTCCGTTGTTGATGCTGCGCGTGTAGGCGCGATCGTCCTTGGAGTAGATATAGGTCAGGCCGAGACCTAAGGTCCACTGCTCATCCAAGTGGTAGGCCACCCGGGGATTCAGCATGACATAGGTGAAGTTTCCGAAGGATGCACCAAAAGCACCTCCCCATCGAAGCTTGTCCCAGGAAAACCGTCCATCTGATTCGGGCTTGCCTCCCTTCCCAGTCTTTTTCTCACGATTTTGCGTCTCTGCCATATCCGATGATGCTTGGTCCGAAGTCGACACCGGATCCACCGTCTCGCGCACTGGGGGATCCTCTGCCACCGGCTTTTTCTTCCGTTCAAAGCGGTCCTGCACCTGCCCGCTCAGGGGCAGCACGCAAAAAAAAGCCAGCGCAAGCAAGGCGTTGAAAATGGTCTTATTGGTGGTCGGCACGTAGCCCAAATATAGGCATTGAGCCCCGCTGTAAAGCGCCCGAGAACAGGGTCAAAAGTTGTACTTTCGGACGAACAAAAGAAGGTAATTCCCCGACCCAGGATGCATCGTTTCTCTTTTCTCGGAAGTTCGCATATAGGCTTTATTGAGGAGCTCTATCAGCTGTATTTGAAAAAGCCCGACGAGGTAGAGCCCAGTTGGCGGGCCTTTTTTCAGGGATATGATTTTGCGCTGGAAGAGGGCGAGGTCTTCGGCGAAGACGAACAGGAAGTCCCTGAGGAGATCCGAAAGGAATTTCTGGTCATCGATCTGATCAATGACTACCGCAAAAGGGGACATCTCTTCACGCAGACAAACCCGGTCCGAGGGAGGCGTCAGTACACGCCTTCCCTGGAGATCCGACACTATGGCCTGAGTGAAGAGGACCTGGACCGATCATTCATGGCGGCCAAAGAAGTGGGGCTTAAGGCTCCGGCCAGCCTGCGGGAAATAGAGGCACACCTCCAACGCGTCTACTGTCAGAGCATTGGCATTGAATTCGTTTACATCCGGGATCGGGAGGTCGTGCAATGGATCATTTCCAAGATCCACCAGAACGACAATCACCCGAACTTCACTTCTGAACAGAAAAAACGCATCCTCAGGAAACTCAATGAAGCGGTCTCGTTCGAGGGTTTTCTCAACACCAAATTCGTTGGGCAAAAGCGCTTTTCTGTAGAAGGTGCCGAAAGCCTCATCCCTGCGCTGGACATTCTGATCGAGCGGGCGAGTGACCTGGGCGTTCAGGAGGTAGTGATGGGCATGGCGCACCGGGGCCGGCTGAACGTTCTAAGCAACATCTTCGGCAAGAGCCCAAAGGAGATCTTCAGTGAATTCGAGGGAAAGGAATTTGAGGAAGAAGAGGGCTTCGACGGGGACGTGAAGTACCACATGGGCTACTCCACCGAACGAACATTGCCCAATGGCAAGAATATCCGGCTGAACCTCAGCCCCAACCCCTCACACTTGGAGGCCGTGGACGGCGTGGTGGAGGGCATCAGCCGTGCCCGGATCAATACAGAGTATGATTCAAAAGCTGGAAAGGTGCTGCCCATCCTTGTGCATGGAGATGCGGCGATCGCGGGCCAGGGCGTGGTATATGAGGTAGTGCAGATGGAAACCCTGGACGGATACAAGACCGGAGGCACCATACATGTCGTGATCAACAATCAGGTCGGATTCACCACGAACTACCTCGATGCGCGTTCCTCCACCTATTGCACGGATATCGCCAAAGTGGTGCTTGCACCTGTTCTGCATGTGAATGGAGATGATGTGGAATCGGTGATCCACGCCGTGCTCTTTGCGGCCGAATACCGTCAGCGCTACAACCGGAATGTGTTCATCGATCTGCTCTGCTACCGCAAATACGGACACAACGAAGGAGATGAGCCCCGTTTCACACAACCGCTGCTCTACAAGGCCATTGCCAAACACCCGAATCCAAGGACGCTTTATGCAGAGAAACTAAAGCAGGAAGCTGTGGTCGGGCCCAATATTGTAAAGGAGCTGGAGAGCGAGTTCAAAGCCACGCTGCAAGACCGATACGACGAGTCCAAGGAGATCGACCGAAACGTGGTCACGCCTTTTCTCGAAGAGCAACATCAGCATTTGCGTCCAGCAAAAAGTGCAGATCTCGAGGAGTCTCCGGACAGCTCTTTCGATGAGAAAAAGCTCCGGTTCATCGCCGACCGGCTGACCACACTTCCCGAGGGGAAGAAGTTCTTCAACAAGATCCAACGACTGCTCAGGGACCGAAAAAAGATGGTCGAGGAAACCGATGCACTGGATTGGGGAATGGCCGAGCTCATGGCCTACGGCAGCCTTCTGCTGGACGGTTTCAATGTGCGGATGAGCGGAGAGGACTGCGAACGGGGAACCTTCAGCCACCGACATGCGGTGATCAAAGTGGAGGACTCTGAGGAAGAATTCATGCTGCTCAATGGCATGCAGGAAGAACAGGGCCGCATGGCGATCTACAACAGCCATCTCTCAGAGTACGGCGTAATGGCCTTCGACTACGGCTATGCCATGGCGAGCCCGGACACGCTCACCATTTGGGAGGCACAATTCGGGGACTTTGTGAACGGCGCACAGATCATCATCGATCAATTTTTAGCAGCAGCCGAAGACAAATGGCGCATTCAGAATGG
>RFXV01000005.1 GCA_009921445.1 Flavobacteriia bacterium | reverse complement strand
CTGAATAAAGAATTTTCAACCTCGCTCGTCCAGCCGGTCCACTTCGATCTTTGGTAATGTGCTGAGGAATAGAGAGTGCCCAGTGCAAGGGCTTGAAGGAACAGGAAGAGGAGCGTGAATCGGTGCCGGAATAATAGGTCGATTAGGCGTTTCATTCCCTTCCGTTTAGCGCATCAGGAAGTTGAATTTGTCCAGATTCTTCAGGGCGATCCCCGTTCCGCGCACCACGGCGCGCAGCGGATCTTCTGCCACATATACAGGAAGTTCTGTCTTCAGAGAGATCCGTTTGTCCAAACCGCGCAGCATGGAGCCTCCTCCCGCCAGATAGATACCGCTGTTGTATATATCTGCAGCCAGTTCGGGTGGGGTCATGGAAAGGGCCTCCATGATGGCCTCTTCGATCCGGGTGATGGACTTGTCCAATGCGCGTGCGATCTCTTTGTAGGTGACCATGACCTGCTTGGGTTTGCCCGTCAAGAGATCCCTTCCTTGTACCGCAAGTTCATCTGGCGGCACCTCCAATTCATCGAGGGCGGAGCCCACTTCGATCTTGATCTGTTCAGCGGTACGCTCACCGATGTATAGATTGTGCTGGTTCCGCATGTAAAAGCTGATGTCGTTGGTGAACACATCTCCGGCCACCTTGATGCTCTTGTCACTAACGATCCCTCCAAGGGCAAGAACGGCGATCTCCGTAGTTCCTCCGCCGATATCGATGATCATATTGCCTTTGGGCTCTTGCACATCGACCCCGATCCCGATCGCTGCCGCCATGGGTTCGTGGATGAGGTAGACCTCCTTGGCACCTGCGTGTTCGGCAGAATCCCGAACCGCTCTTTTTTCCACTTCCGTGATGCCTGATGGTATGCAGATCACCATTCGAAGTGAGGGAGCCATCCACTTGCTTCTCAGGCCGGGAACACTTTTAATGAATTCACGGATCATGTGTTCCGATGCATTGAAATCGGCAATGACACCATCTTTCAGCGGACGGACCGTCTTGATGTTCTCATGGGTTTTTCCATGCATCTGTCGGGCTTCGTGCCCGGAAGCAATGATCTTGTTGCTGGCTCGGTCAATGGCGACAATGGATGGTGCGTCCACCACGACCTTATCATTGTGAATGATCAGTGTGTTCGCCGTTCCAAGGTCGATCGCAATGTCTTGTGTGAAGAGTTTAAAAAGGCCCATGCGGGGGATTCATGCGGGTTAATGTTTGAAGTGTCTATGTCCGGTGAAGACCATGGCCATGTTGCTGGCATCGCAAAAGTTCACCGACAATTCGTCTTTGACCGAACCTCCGGGTTGTATCACAGCTTCGACCCCCGCCTTGTGCGCGATCTCCACGCAGTCTGGAAATGGGAAAAAGGCATCTGAGGCCATGACCGCGCCCTCGGTGTCGAGCTGGAAGGCTTCTGCCTTGTTGAGCGCCTGGCGCAGGGCGTCCACCCGCGAGGTCTGCCCGGTGCCGCTTCCGATGAGCCGACGGTCCTTGGCTATGACAATGGTGTTGCTTCGTGTGTGCTTGGAAACCTTTGAGGCAAATAGCAGATCGGCCTCTTCTTCTTGGCTCGGTGACCGCTTGGTGACCACCTTGAGGTCTTCCTTTGAATCGGTGATGTCGTCCGGCTCTTGTTCGAGCACACCATTCAAAATGCTGCGCAGCTGTTTTTCTGGCCGGCTGATCGCCCGGGTGCGCAAGAGGATGCGGTTCTTTTTGGCCTGAAGGATCTGAAGTGCCTCTTGACTGAAATCAGGGGCCATCAGTATCTCGAAGAACAGTTTGTCGATCTTCTCAGCCACTTCCGCATCTATCGTCCGGTTGGCCGCAAGTACGCCTCCGAAGGCGGAAACCGGATCGGCCTCAAGCGCATCTTCCCACGCCTGAGTGAGGGAATCCCTGCTCGCAATGCCACATGCGTTGTTGTGCTTCAGGATGGCGAATGTGGTGTCCTTGAATTCATCGAGCAGCCACCACGCACTGTCGATATCCAATAGATTGTTGTAGCTCAGTTCCTTTCCGTGCAACTGTTCGAAGGCCTCGGAGAGTTCACCGATGAATCGTCCCTTTTGGTGGGGGTTTTCACCGTACCGAAGCTCCTTGGAACCGCTCATCCATCGATTGATCTCCTGATCGTAATGGGCACTTACTGCAAAAGCGCGCGTGGCCAGCCGCTTCCTGTCCTCAGCCTCGCTGTGTCCACCTTTTGCTTCAAGCAGCTTCTGAACGTCTTGGTACGCATCTTTTTCGGGTACGATAAGAACGTCTTTGTGGTTCTTGGCCGCCGCCCGTATAAGTGAAATACCTCCTATGTCGATCTTTTCAATGATCTCACTTTCGGATCCGCCCTGGGCAACCGTTTCCCGAAAGGGATATAGGTCAACGACCACCATATCGATCTCGGGTATTTCGTATCGGTCGAGTTCTTGTGCATCTTCGCTATCTCCTCTCCTGGAGAGGATCCCACCAAAGACCTTAGGGTGAAGCGTTTTGACCCGTCCGCCAAGGATGCTCGGATAGCTCGTGAGCTCTTCGACAGGATGCACAGGAAGTCCGAGTGCTTTGATGTAGGTATAAGTCCCACCTGTGGAATAAAGCGTAACTCCTTGGGAACGCAAACATTTGACCAAGGGCGCTAAGCCGTCCTTGGAAAAAACCGAAACCAATGCGGTGCGTACTTTTTTCAATCCAATGCTGATTAAAGAAGGTGAACCCAATCCAAGGAGCAAGATAATGAATTAAGCCCCTGAGCACCCTTCATTTCTTCACTAATTTGCGTACCAATTTCTGTCCCTATGCGCGCTTGGTTCAATGCTCTTTCCGAAAGTGTGGCTTTCGCGTTGCACGCTCTTCTGGTCAACAAGCTGCGCGCATTCCTGAGTCTTTCAGGTATCTCTATCGGGATCTTCTCCATCATTCTGGTCTACACCGTTGTGGATTCTTTGGAATCCAACATACGCAGCAGTGTGGAGTCTTTGGGGAACGATGTGGTCTACATCCAAAAATGGAGCTGGGGCGGTGGTGGCGAATATCCGTGGTGGCAGTACATGAAAAGAAGGGAGCCTTCTCTTCAGGATTTCAAGGATCTGCAAAAGCGGTTTCCCAAAGCCGAGGCTATGGCGTATGGGATGAGCATGAGCAGTGTGGCCAAGTATGGGAGCAATTCCATTGAAGGGGTAGGGGTATTTGGCTCGACACATCAATACGATCGGATATGGGAGTTCGAACTGGCCGAAGGACGGTATTTCACGGAACTGGAGTCCAACTCAGGACCCAATGTGGCGATCATTGGTTCGGATATCGCTCAGGGTCTTTTTCAAGGCAAAAGTGCAGAGGGTAAGAAGATCGGTATTCTAGGAAGGAAATTCCGGGTCATTGGTGTCTTTGAAAAGAAAGGCAAAAGTCTGGTTGGCGAAAACCAGGATGAGCTGATCCTCGTCCCGACCTCGACCATGCTCAAACTCGCCAGTCCGGAGAAGTTGAATGGGAATATGATCATGGTGCGCGCCGGAGCAGGCATGTCCTTTGATGAATTCAAAAGTGAACTCAGGGGCGTGTTTCGCACCATCCGAAGACTCAAGCCCAAGGTGGATGACGATTTCTCCCTGAATGAGATCTCCTTGGTGGCCAATGGTCTGGATCAATTGTTCGGTGTCATCGGTGCGGCGGGTACAGTGATCGGCCTTTTCTCCGTCCTGGTTGGCGGATTTGGCATCGCGAACATCATGTTCGTCAGCGTGAAGGAACGCACCAATCAGATCGGCATCCAAAAAGCACTCGGTGCACGAAATGCATTTATCCTCATGCAGTTTCTGGCCGAAGCGGTGCTTCTGTCTCTGATCGGTGGCCTGGTCGGCTTGGGAGTGGTGCTGGGCATCATTCCACTGGTGGAAGATCTCTTTGGCTTCGAGGTTTTCATGAGTTTCCAAAATGTATGGAGAGGCATTTCGATCGCGGTCGGCGTGGGATTGGTCAGTGGAACCATCCCGGCATTGCTGGCCTCACGACTCGATCCGGTCGAGGCCATACGCAGCGGCATCTAGAAACCTGCTAATGGCCATTTTTCTCCGATCTGTTCGCAGATCCTTCCGATGAGCTTTCGGTCTTCAGGTCCAAAGGGACCCGACTTATTTGAATCAATGTCCAATTGGGCCACCAGTCGGTCTCCGGAAAAAATGGGGTAGACCACTTCGCTTCGAACGAGCACATTACAGGAAATGTAGTTGTCTTCGAGGCGGACATCATCCACAAAAAGGGCTTCTCCACTTTCTGCTACCTGGCCGCATATCCCCTTACCATAGGGTATGCTGGTGTGTTCTGTGGGCAGTCCTTCGAAGCAAAGCAGTTTGAGCCTCCGCTGTTCCGGATCCATGGTGTAGATCCCCACCCAGTCATAATGAGGCACTGTTTGTTGAAGCAAGCTGCAGACTTTCTGGAGCATACTTTTTCGAAGTGTTGCGGCCGAGATCATCTCACTGGCTTGTTGCTCGATCTTTTTCCACTGGGTCATATCTCGAAGTATTCTTTGAAATAAGGGATGTATATGATGATCCCGATCACTGCGGACGAAATGGATACAACGAGCACTGCAGCAGCTGCGAGATCCTTGGCATCCTTGATGAGGTCGTCTTTTTCTGGATGGATCTTATTGGCCAGACGTTCGACCGCTGAATTCAGAGCTTCGGCGGCAAAGACCGCCCCGATGCACATCAGAATGACCGTCCATTCCAAGGGCTTGAGTTCGAGCAGGACTCCAAGGCCCATCGCACAAAAAGCAGCGAATAGGTGGAAGCGGGCGTTCCTTTCCTCCTTGATCAGAATAAAAAGTCCACGGAAGGCGAAGAGGAATCCGTGCAGAAATGATTTCCTCATTGCGTTGTTGAAATGTTTAAGACCCCAACCCTAAGCATGTGTTTTGGCGTATTTCCTTTGACTAAACTAACTGAAGTGCGTATTAAGGGTTCTATTCCGCATTCTTTTTTTCGAGAGAAAAAAGAAGTTTTGTTGAACAAGAATCCTTCTTGAGCCTTAATCCCAAAATGAGCAGTATGCTTAGAATGCGATTTGTCAGTGTAATTTCTTCGTTGATCTTACTTCCCTTCGGCCTCAGTGCCCAGACCGAGTTCGGAGTCGTCGATTTTCAATCGACCGATCTGGACGGAAACGCCACGGCTCAGATATGCCCGGGCAACGACTATCAGGTGCAATTCGCGGTGACCAACGGACAGCTCAATGCCTTCGCTGTCGCCCGGATCGTCATGGTGGATCCATTGGATGCGTTGAATCCGTTGAACAATCAGGTGGTTGG
Source organism: Flavobacteriia bacterium (assembly GCA_009921445.1). Taxonomy (GTDB): domain Bacteria; phylum Bacteroidota; class Bacteroidia; order Flavobacteriales; family Schleiferiaceae; genus RFXV01. Next base: position 23,896 of record RFXV01000005.1, on the reverse strand, counting down.
AAACTTCAACAATGGAGCGAACAACATCATTGGAACACCGGGTACACCAAGTGCGCCGATCCCCGTGACCGTCAGTATTCCGGGTTCTGCCACGCCAGCAGCCTACTCATTCTTTGTCTCCGTGGATTCGGTGAATGTGACTCCTGGTCCGGCCGTTAGTGATTCCATTCAGCGTACAGCGATCGCCAATCCAGTGGCCTCGGCCGTATTGGACACATCTTCAGCGGTCTATGTGAATACATTCCGCACAGACAGCGCGAGCCGTTTGTTGTCTTATGATCCGCTGACGGGTCCTGTGGCAGGCGGAATCGACGCGATTCCGGCAACTGCAGTTCCTGTTCCGGATGCGCGCGACAGCACGATCAACTTTTGCGCCGGTGACAGCCTTCTGCTCTGGAATGCCGACAGCCTGACGGCTAACGCTCACATATGGTATCAGAACGGATCACCAGTCGTAGGGCCGGGTTCTGGAAAGGGTCATCTTTGGGTCAGTGAGTCAGGTTACTATTCACTGCGCACAGAACAAGCCAATACCTGTTCAGATTCAGTGGCCTACATCGGAGTGGGTTCAGCATCTGGCGGCGTGACGGCAGGTGTCAAGGGCGTCTATTTCAATGCATACGACATCGACACTACCATTTCCCGCAACGGCCCTGGAAATGCAGTCGGTCCCGCCACCCGTTTCTGCTTAGGAGATTCAGTGGTTCTTTCGGCGAGGGAGATCTCCTCGCATCCACAGGGGAATTACAGCTATCAGTGGGTAGCCAACGGTACTGATTCCATCAGCACGAATTTTGAGTTGGTGGTCAAGAATGCTGGCAGTTACGAAGTATACATCACCGAATCGATCGGAAATTTCAGCTGTTCAGGCAGATCCAGTCTTGTACAAGTGATCGTAGACTCCATCCCCAGTCTGGCCTTCAGTACGGGAGATTCCATTGGCATCCTTCCCGGCGACAGCATCACAGTCACGGCGAATGTCACCAATGGCCTGGCTTCCAGTTTTCGCTGGTTCAAGTTGCCATTGAACAACACTGTTGCCACAACAGCAGACTACGAGGTGAAGGATCCCGGAACCTATTTCGTCCAGGCGACAAGTGCGAGCGGTTGCCAAATGAACGATACGTTGTACGTTGAAGATTTGTCTCGTACATATTTGAGCATCAGTAGTTTCCAGACTGAGAATCTGGATGGAACCTTCAGCTTGCAGATCTGTCCGGGAAGCACACATCCCTTGGAATTCGTAGTGGCCGATGGCCGGGTGAATCCTTTTGCTGTGGTCGATGTGCGCATCACAGACAAGAACAACCCGGTGAATCCGATCAATGGAACGGTCGTCGGGTCCTATCCCAATGGAGGAACGGCCATCACGGGAACGACCGGTGCACCGAGTGCGCCGATCCCTGTGACGGTCACCATACCGGATCCGATCAATTCTTCGGATTACTATTTCTATTTGGACGTGGCCGCCGCAGGTGTTTTTCCTTCGCCAGCGGTGAGTGACAGCACCGAGCGGACTGTGATCCCGAATCCCATTTCACGTATGGTGTTGGATACATCCACAGCGACTTATGCGAATATTTTTAAGACGGATAGTCTGAGCATTCTTCTTTCCAATGTGGCGGGCTTGGGTCCCGTGCCTGGTGGAGTGGACTTTTTGCCGCCAACGGCTTTCCCTATTCCCGATGCGGCCGACAGCACGGTCAACTTCTGTAAGGGCGATAGCTTGTATCTGTGGAATCCGGACAGTCTTACCGCCAATGAGCACATTTGGCTCCTGAACGGTGTGCCTTACCCAACGGCAAGTGTCAATCAAGGGCATCTTTGGGTGCATGAATCGGGTTATTACAATCTGATCACAGAGAATTCCAACACCTGCGAAGACTCCGTCGCCTACATTGGTGTGGGTCGGCCTGGACTGATCGGTGCAGCCGGGGTCAAGGGTATTTATTTCAATGCTTATGAAGTGGACACCACTCTGTCCAGAGTAGGTGTGGGCAATGCCGTCGGACCTCCTACACGGTTTTGTGTGGGCGATTCACTGGTCCTTTCGGCCCGTGAGAATTCCTCGCATCCCTTGGGGGCATATACGTACCAGTGGGTGGCCAATGGAACCGACTCGATCAGCACAGATTTCCAGATCGTTGTCAAGCAACCAGGTTCATATGAGGTCTACCTCACTGAATCCATTGGCACTGGATTTACCTGCGCAGTCAAATCGAATGTCGTGGAAGTAGTGCTGGATTCCCTGCCGGGTGCAGAGATCGGTACAGCGGGTGCAACCATCTGTTACGGAGATACCATCGTGGTCCAGGACACCAATACCTATTTCCCCTCGCGGCTCTACGAGTGGTATGCCAACGGACAGAGCCTTTTGGGCACCTTTGGTGATACCAACTTTATCAAGCTCGATACAGCTTTACTTTCTTCCATCGGCGTTCATGCAGATACCCTGCTGTATATGACACTTGTGGTGACCGATACGATCGGTTGCGACAGTGTGAGTGCGCCCGTGGCGTTTGACTTTGCCCGTTATCCGGAGATCGCACTGAGCAGCGGGAACAACGTCTCGCTTTGTTTGGGCGATAGCCTCCAAGTATCTGCCTTTACGATCAACGGCGTTTTGAGTTCCTACATCTGGTACGATCTGGCGGACAGCAGTGTCATTTCGACGAATGCGAACCTTACGATCAATACGGCTGGTGCCTATTATGTGGAGGCAACGGGACCAAACGGCTGTTCCAAGACCGATACACTAACTGTGACCGGTCTGGCAGTCACAGCCAACGCAGGGATCGACCAGGCTGTGGATTCCGGTCAGGTGGTCCAGCTCGGTGCGACAGGTGGCATCAGCTACTATTGGTACGCCAACTCACCGGTCTATTTCAACAATCCGTTCGATCCGAATGCACAGACGCTGCCCACCATGGATACGACCACCTATTATGTGGAAGTCACTGCGGCTAATGGCTGTGTGAGTGTGGACAGCATGCAGGTATTCATCAATCCGAAAGTGCCGGATCCGCTCGAACCATACAGCGATGTTCAAAATGTGATCACGCCCAACGGCGATGGAGTGAATGACCTGCTCGATCTGTCTGAGGTCATGGACGGAGACAATTGCGAACTGCGCATCATGAACCGCTGGGGCGCTTCTGTTCGGGTATTCTCTTCCTATCAGAACAACTGGAACGGTACCGACGACGGCGGGGATATCCTCCCAGATGGCACCTACTATTACACATTGAGATGCTCCTCCGGAGTGGAATTCAGGATCAAAGGTGCGGTGACGATTCTCACCGGTAACTCTAAATAATCACAGAGATGAAGAACACTATGAAAAAGTCCTTTCTCATCTGCCTTTCACTGATCGTCATGAGCCAGCTCAAGGCGCAGCAGATACCGCTGTACAGCAATTATTTCTTTACGCCATATATCTACAACCCTGCACTCTCCGGAAGTCTGGGAACGACGGAAGCTACTTTGGTGCACCGTCGGATGTGGAGTGGGCTGCAGGGATCACCAGAGACCTCTGCACTCGCCATCAACGGAGCCATGGGGAAGCAACGTATCGGGTGGAGTGGATACATCTACTCCGATAAAACAGATATCCTCTCTCGGGTGGGTATGTACGCCAGCTATGCCTACCATGTTCAGCTCAGTGCCAAAAATGTGCTGAGTTTTGGTTTGGGTGCGGGCTATGTCAACCAGAGCATCGATCTGGCCAGCGTGAACGTGGGCAATCGCCTCGATCCTGTGCTCTTCATTTCTCCAAATGACAGAGGATCCTTCGATCTGAACTTTGGAATGAATCTGAAGATCGATCAGTTCAATATTGGTGTGGCCATGCCTCAGGTCCTCGGTTCTTCTGTGAAGTACAGCGAGAATTATGGGGGAGAGGTGTTCTTCAATCTCATCCGCCATTACATTGGTACCGCCCAGTACGACCTCCATGTACAGGGGAATAGAATGGTTCTGAGCCCTTTTGTACAGATCCGAGCTGCGGACAATGTACCCTTCCAGTTCGATGCGGGTGCGATGTTCTCCATGAAGAAATATGGATTTGTGGGGGCATCCTGGCGCAACGACTACGCCGTGACTACGAACATTGGCTACTATCTCACCCCTCAACTCACTTTAGGCTATGCCCACGATTTCAGCCTGAATACCTATGCTTCTCAATTGGGTACGAGCAACGAATTCATGCTCAGTTGGAGTTTTGGAGAGAACAGCAAGATGGAGCGTCTTGAGAACGAGATCAAGAAGCTCAAGGAGAACGACCGCCGGAAGATGGAGCAGTACGAGGAGATGCTGGAGGAGCGCCTTGAGGAAATGGAAGATGAGATCAAGGTGGAAGAAGCGGCCAGAAAGGCGGGTGAAGAGGCAGCCAAAGAGACGCTGGAGCAATACCTGAAAGACAATCCAAATATCGGCCAGGGAGGCGGTGGTGGAACAACAGTGCCATCTGCTCCATCGGAAGGCCAGACCTCTGCCTCTGACCAGACGTCTGCGGGTACAACGCCGGCCGGATCTGGTACGACCGCAGCAGCAGAGGCGAGTTTGCCCACCAATACGAAGCCAGGAACCCGCGGATTCTACGTCGTAGCTGGTGTGTACAGTGGCGAAGCCAATGCTGTCCGGATGGTAGAGAACATTGCCAAGCAGGGCATGGAAGCGGGATTCTTCCGCGATTCAGCCAGTGGCTTCTACTACGTGTATCTGCGTCAGTTCGGCGACTACAAGTCTGCCAAACAGGCGAAGAGTAACGGACTGAACGGAACGTACAAAGGACAACTTTGGATCAAGATCATTAACTGACCCCATGTTGAATCGGTGAATGTCAGAACCGCCCCACGGGGCGGTTTTTTTGTTCAGGGTTTTGACGGCGATGGAACGAGTTGGCTGAGGAGTTCAGAGGCCTGTTCGATGGAATCCACTTCTGGAAAGACAAGAGAGAGCTTGCCATTGCGCTCCTTCATTTGCGCATTCGGCACTGCTTTCAATCCCATGAGCAATGACTGGAATTCATCGGATCGGAAGTAGGGGTGGTCCCCGTCTGCAATGAAATAGGCGATGAATTTGCTTTGCTTGAGAACGAGTTTCTCGAATCCCAGAGTGCGTCCTTTCCAACGAAGGCGGAGGCTGTTGAGCAATTCGATGACGGTTTGTGGAAGAGCGCCGAATCGGTCTTTCAATTCGGAGGCAAATGCTTGCAGTTCCTCCTCTGTCTTCAGCCCGTTCAGTGTTTGGTACAGTCGCAGGCGTTCCTCGATCTGGTTCACATACTCATCGGGGATCAGCAATTCGAGGTCCGTATCGATCTGCGTCTCCTCGATAAGTGTTTGTGTGGGCTCCTGGTCGTACAACTGTTTGAATTCCTGCTCCTTGAGTTCACGCACTGCCTCAGAGAGGATCTTTTGGTACATGTCGAATCCCATGTCTGAAATGAAGCCGCTTTGTTCTCCTCCCAGCAGGTCGCCTGCACCTCGGATCTCCAGATCGCGCATGGCAATATTGAATCCGCTCCCGAGATCGGAGAACTGCTCGATCGCCTGAAGTCTTTTTCGCGCCTCATCGGTCATGTGGCTCTGCGGCGGCGCGATCAGGTAGCAGAAGGCCTTTCGGTTGCTCCGCCCGACCCGACCCCTCATTTGGTGCAGATCGGACAGGCCAAAGTTCTGGGCTTGATGGATCAGAATCGTATTGGCATTGGGGACGTCCAATCCATTTTCCACAATGGTCGTGCTGACCAGCACGTCGAAGCGTCCTTCCATGAAGCCCAGGAGCAGTTGTTCCAGTTCCTTTCCATCCATTTGACCGTGCCCGATGGCTACCCTGGCATCTGGTACGATCCGTTGGATCATGCCCGCCACTTCTCGGATGTTCTCCACCCGGTTGTGTACGAAGAATACCTGTCCGCCACGTTCGAGTTCGAAGGCAATGGCATCTCGGATCCGGGCCTCATCAAAGGGGATGAGTTGGGTATCGATCGGTTGGCGATTGGCCGGCGGCGTGGTCATGATGCTCAGGTCGCGTGCGGCCATCAGGGAAAATTGCAAGGTCCTCGGGATGGGAGTGGCCGTTAGCGTGAGCGTATCCACGTTGACCTTCAGTGTCTTGAGTTTATCCTTGACCGAAACGCCGAATTTCTGCTCCTCGTCGATGATCATCAGTCCGAGGTCCTTGAACTGCACGTCTTTTCCGACCAGCCGATGGGTCCCGATGACAATGTCCACCTTGCCCTCAGCCAGTGCCTTGAGGGTTTCCCTCTGTTCTTTGGCGGTTCGGAATCGATTCAGATACTCCACGCGGCAGGGGAAGTCTTTCAGTCGGTTGCTGAAGGTGCGGTAATGCTGAAAGGCCAGCAAGGTGGTGGGCACGAGAACGGCCACTTGTTTGCTGTCGGTAACGGCTTTAAAGGCAGCCCGCAAGGCGATCTCCGTCTTTCCAAAGCCCACATCTCCACAAATGAGGCGGTCCATTGGCATGATGCCTTCCATATCCGATTTTACATCGGCCGTAGCCTGCACCTGATCCGGCGTGTCCTCATAGAGGAACGAGGCCTCGAGTTCGTGCTGCAGATAGGTGTCAGGAGGGAATGCATGCCCTTTGGCGCTCCGTCTTTTTGCGTAGAGTTTGATCAGGTCGAAGGCCAGTTCTCTGACCCGCGATTTGGTCTTCTGTTTGAGTTTCTTCCAGTTGGGGCTTCCGAGCTTGTGCAAGCTGGGCTGGGTGCCTTCTTTGCCCGAATAGCGTGAGATCTTATGAAGCGAATGAATGCTGACGTAGAGCACGTCCGAATCCTTGTATTGCAGCTTGATGGCTTCCTGCATCTTGCCATTCACTTCGATCTTCTGCAGCCCTCCGAACTTGCCCACTCCATGATCGATATGGGTGACGAAGTCTCCGTATTGCAGGCTGTTGAGTTCTTTGAGCGTGAGCGTTTTTTCGCTTTCCCGGTTGCTTTTGATCCGAAACTTCTTGAATCGTTCAAAGAGCTGATGGTCGGTGAATACGGCGGTTTGGCTGTTCTTGTCGATGAATCCGGCGTGAATGTTCCCAAGGACCGGACGGTAGTCCACTTCCTTGCCGATGTCCTCCATGATGGCCTCAAAGCGTTCTACCTGACGGGCCGTACTGCACACCAGATAGTTCTGGAAGCCATCGGCAGACAGTTCGTTCAGCCGGTCGCTGAACAGATCGAATTGCCTGTTGAACGAGGGCTGGGGAGATCCGGAGAAGTCCACTTGCTCATCCCTGCCTGCTCCCAGTTGCAGGCGCAGATGTGCCTGCATTTCCAGCGAAAAACGATCTGAGTCCACAAAGAGGTCTTCCGGACGCGAACGCATGGTCTCTCCTTCCAACTGCTCAAAGGCGTCTTTGGCGAGATCCGTCATCCGATCGAGTTGTTCCATCAGGCCATGGGCATCGTCCATCCAGAGCCAGGTCTTGCTGCGCATGAACTCCAACAGGCTCTGCCTTTTTTCCATCTGCGCCTTGTTCTCCAGATTGGGCAGTATCTGCAGCTGTTTGATGGATTCGGTAGAAAGCTGACTGGAAGGGTCGAAAAGTCGGATGCTGTCCACGTCCTCTCCGAAGAATTCGATGCGATAGGGCAGGTCATTGGAGAAGGAAAACACATCCACGATCCCGCCGCGAATGGAGAACTCTCCGGGTCGGTAGACGTATTCCACCCTTTCGAACTGATAGGTGAAGAGGGTCTCATTCAGGAATTCGAGTCCGATCGCATCTCCAAGTTTGAGGTGGAGCGTATTCCGGCTGATCTCGCTACGGGTGACAACGGTCTCACAAAGGGCATTGGGATAACTCACGATCAGGGCAGGCTTCTTTCGGCTGCTGAGTCGGTTGAGCACCTCTGCCCGAAGCAGTACATTGGAATTATCCGTTTGCTCTATTTCATAAGGCCGACGGTAGCTCGCAGGAAAGAAGAGTACATCTTCCTTCCCCAGTAGCGACTCCATATCGTTCAGGAAATAGGCCGCCTCCTCCTTGTCTCTTTTGACGATGAGTGCCGGTCGTTCAAGCTTTTTGAAAATGGCTGCGCAGAGCATCGAATCCATCGAGCCGCTCAATCCGTTTATACCGATCTCACTGCTGCCCGCCCCTTCGGTGGCCTGCAGGAGTCTTTGCACATCGGAAGCTGCAGAAAAGCGCTCGAAGACCTCTGATAATCCCTGTTCCATAAAGTGGGCAAATATCGTAAAGTGGGCTTCGCAAAGGCATGTGCTCTATTGTAAATTGCGGCCGTGATATTTCCCATTGTCGCCTACGGCGATCCTGTATTGAAAAAGAAAGCCCAGCGCATTGAGTCGGACCACCCGGGCCTGGATACGCTCATTGCCGGGATGTACGAAACCATGTACAATGCCCAGGGTGTTGGACTCGCCGCACCTCAGATAGGCCGTCCGATACGGCTTTTTGTAGTGGATGCCGCTCCATTTGCCGAAGGCGAGGAAGAAGATGCCGAGGCGCTCAAGGCATTCAAAAAGACCTTCATCAACGCGGAGATCCTCGAGGAAAGCGGTGATCCATGGTCCTTCACAGAGGGCTGTCTTTCCATACCGGAGATCCGCGAAGATGTGCAGCGACAGGCACAAATACGAATTCGCTATCAGGACGAAGAATTCGAGACCCATGAGGAAACCTATTCAGGTCTTATCGCCAGGGTCATTCAGCACGAGTACGACCACATCGAAGGGCGACTGTTCACCGATAAGTTGTCTCCTCTGAAGAAGCAGTTGCTCAAGGGACGACTGAATTCCATAGCAAAGGGAAAGATCCGACCGGACTATCCCATGAAATTTCCACAGGCCAAGTGAGGGGTTTCAGCCTGTTTCTGCTGTGCGCTCTGCTCGGTTGTGGGCAAAGAGAAGCCCAGACGCCAGCCGGTCCCGATCTGAAGGTTTCAGAGCAGCTTTACCTCTCCGATCCAACGGATTCGGCCCTTGCTCGCGCCTACGCTGCAGATCTGGATCGATGGGTGCGGGAGCATCCACAAGACAGCATCAGCCCATATCATGCCTTGCGATCGGTTCTGGTGATGCGTTCCATTCCCGGTCGCGAATTGGAGTCAGTCGTTGCTCTTCAGAAGTTGAGCCGTCGATACGCCCCACATGAAGTGTCGGTGGAGGCAGAATTTCAAACCGCCTTCACCTGGGATGAATTCATCGGTCATGCAGAGAAAGCCAAAGAGGGCTATGCGGAGTTCATCGCAGCGCACCCAGATCATCCAAGAGTGGAAACGGCCTCTGGATTGTTGCGCATCCTCAGCGAGGAGCTTCCTTTGGAGGATCTGGTGGACCAATGGAAGAAACAGAATACTGAAACAACGAACCCATGAATCTAGACGATATCCTCTCGGTTTCGGGAAAACCCGGATTGTACAAATTGATCGCTCAAACCCGCAACGGCCTGTTGGCAGAGTCTTTGGATGATCAAAAACGCATTGCCGTAAGTGCCTCTCAACAAGTGAGCAGTCTGAAGGACATCGCCATCTTCACCTATTCCGAAGAAGTGCCATTGGCTGAGGTGTTTACCTCCATGATGACCTACGAGGAGGAGAATGGACTTCCAGACCCCAAGGCAGAAAAGCAGGTGCTGATCGATTTCTTTGCTGCCGTCTTGCCGGAATTCGACCGGGAGCGCGTCTACCCGAGCAACATCAAAAAAGTGTTGAGCTGGTACTTCAAACTCAAGGAACATCAACTGCTTTCTCAGCCGGGAGACGAGTCGGCCAATGAAGCCACAGAAACCGATGCTGAGGCAGTGGATGAAAGCAAGGCGTCGGAGGCTCCCGAAGTCAATGGCGAAAAAGACAGCGATTGACTTCTGATAGAAGCGGGCAGCTCAAGGCATTTGGCCGTCTGCTCGACATCATGGATGAACTCAGGGAGAAATGCCCCTGGGACCGCAAACAGACCATGGAGAGTCTGCGCCATCTGACCATTGAAGAGGTCTACGAACTGGGCGATGCCATACTGGACAATGATCTGACAGAAGTTCGCAAGGAATTGGGCGATATCATGTTGCACATGGTCTTCTATGCGCGTTTGGGACAGGAACGGGGGGCTTTTGATGTGGCCGATGTACTCAACGGCATTTGCGAAAAACTCATACAGCGCCACCCGCACATATACGGAGACGTGGAGGTGCGCGATGAAGAGGAGGTAAAGCAGAATTGGGAAAAACTGAAGATGAAGGAAGGGCGTGAGAGCGTTCTGGAGGGGGTGCCTCGTTCCTTGCCGGCCATGGTCAAGGCGACGCGCATACAGGACAAAGCCAAAGGCGTTGGATTCGATTGGGAGGAAAAGGAACAGGTGTGGGCAAAAGTGCAGGAGGAACTCGCTGAACTCAGAGAGGCCGAGGCGTCGGGAGAAGAGCAGCATGTGGAGGAAGAGCTTGGGGACGTGCTGTTTTCCGTCATCAACTATGCCCGTTTCCTGAATATGGATCCCGAATCGGCGCTTGAACGAACCAACAAAAAATTCATCAGCCGCTTCACCCATATGGAACGGCAGATCAAAGAGCAGGGGCTGCTCATGCAGGAGATGAGCCTTTCAGAGCTGGAGGCCTTTTGGCGATCGGCCAAAAAGCAGGACTGAACGGCAAGGTTCAAGGAAGAAGGGAGTGAGCGCTGAATGCATCGTGTCGAGCCCAGCGGATCGCGCATTGCACACAGCCACCATCATCGGCCGAGCCCTGGATATGCCGTTGTCAGCACTTCAACTGGACTCAAAGCTTTATGAGGCGCATCCATCGGACATCGAAGAGGTCGTATGTGGGCTCCCGAAGCAGATCGATACGGCCATGCTCTTTGGACACAATCCAGGGATGCCGCTTTTTGTGGACCAGTGCGTTCAGGAGCGGATCGACCATTTTCCTACCAGCTCAGTGGCCTGTGTCCGATTTGATTCAGACAGTTGGATCGACCGGAACGGACCGGCAGAACTGCTCTTTATGAGTGCACCGAAACTCCGTTAGGCACAGTGACTGAAGATCTCAAAAATCGCTACGTCAACCGAGATCTGAGTTGGCTTGAATTCAATGCCCGGGTGCTGCAGGAGGCCGCCGATCCTTCTGTGCCTCTTATTGAGCGCTGGCGTTTTCTGGGGATCTTTTCCAACAACCTGGATGAATTCTACCGCGTCCGTTATGCGAGCATCAAGCGGATGGGATCGATGGGCCGATCCAAAGCGCTCGTTCGTGATCTTGCTGGCTACACGCCGGCCGAACTGCTCAACGAGATCACCAAAAAGGTGCGTCTGCAGCAGATCGAAGGGGAACGCATCCACGATGAGCTACTGGAGCTTCTGGACAAAGAGGACATTCGCTTTGTTGACGAACAGGAGCTCACCAAGGGGCAAAAGGAATTCGTGCGCAGATATTTTGTGGAAAAGGTCAGTCCCCTTGTCTTTACCCTGATGATCGACGAGCTGGACAAACTGCCCGAGCTCAACGACAAATCTTTTTATCTGGCCATCAAGATCCTGAGGAAGAAGGATCCGGATCGTCCGCGCTACGCACTGATCGAGGTGCCGGCGGCCATGATCGGTCGGTTCGTCGAGTTGCCGAAGTATGGCAAGCGGTACATCATGTATCTGGAAGACCTGATCCGATACAACCTGAACTACATCTTCTTCATCTTCGATTTCGATCAGATCGAAGCCCATGTGATCAAGATCACCCGGGACGCTGAACTGGATCTGGACAACGATGTCGGCAGAAGCTGGCTGGAGAAGATGAGCCGCAGCATCCGGGACAGAAGGACGGGCGATCCTGTTCGTTTGATCTATGATCAGGACATCCCTGCCGACCTGCTGGATTATCTGGTCAGGCACATGGATCTGGACAGTATGGACAGCCTGATCTCTGGCGGACGCTACCACAACAAAAAAGATTATCTACGCTTCCCCAATGTGGGCGGTCCGGAGCTCGAGAATCCAGGCTTGCCCGCATTGAGACACCCCGATCTGGATCTGGAAAGAAGCCTGCTGGAGGTGATCCGGAGAAAGGATGCGCTGCTTGTGCTGCCCTTTCACAGCTTCTCCTACTACATACGTCTGCTGCGCGAGGCAGCCATCGACCCGGCTGTGCAGAGCATTAAGATCACTTTATACCGTTTGGCCAGCCAGTCGCGCATCATCAATGCGCTGATCAATGCAGCCAAGAATGGAAAGCAGGTCACCGTGGTCATCGAACTGCAGGCGCGCTTCGACGAGGCGAACAACATTCGCTGGACCCGGGAGCTCAAACAGGAAGGCGTAGAGGTGATCTTCGGTGTTCGGGGCCTCAAGGTGCATTCCAAGGTGCTGTTGATCAGCCGCAAGGAAGGAAATAAGATCAGGGAATATGCCGCCATTGGTACGGGGAATCTGAACGAGAGCACAGCCAAACTCTACACCGATTATCATCTCTTCACATGCGATAAGCGCATCAGTCGGGAATTGAAGATGCTTTTTGAATTCTTTGACTCGAACTATCTGCAGCAGGACTATGAGCACCTCATCGTTTCTCCGCATTTCACCCGGAAGAGATTCTATGAATTGATCGATCGCGAGATCGAACAGGCCAAAAGTGGGCGGAAGGCTGCGATACGGATGAAGCTCAATTCGCTTTCCGATATGGGCATCATCGATAAACTATATCAAGCGAGTCAGAGCGGTGTGCGCATTCAGTTGATCGTGCGCGGTATCTGTTCACTGATCCCTGGAAAAAAAGGTCTGAGCGAACACATCGAAGTGATCAGCATCGTTGACCGCTTTCTGGAACACACCCGCTTCTTCTATTTCGAGAACGCTGGAGATCCTTCTGTTCATTTGGGTTCAGCAGATATGATGACGCGCAATATCGATCATCGGGTAGAGGTGACGGTGCCCATTTACGACAGGGACATTCAGCGGGAGCTGATCGAGCACTTCGAGATCTGCTGGCGCGATAATGTGAAGGCCAGACTCCAGGGTCCAGCGGCGCAGAACACCTACCGGGAATCCTCAAAGAAGATGCATCGATCGCAGATCGATCTCTATCAGTACTGCAAAAAGAGGCTGAAGAAAAAGCGTGGATAAAGCCTGTTCGTCCGCTTGTACACCGCCGGGCCTTTGTGCATAATTTGGAGGGAAATCACCCCGCAGTGCAACTCACTAAGATCGCAGGCATCGACATCGGGTCCAACAGTGTTCGTTTGCTGGTCAGCAATGTGATCCGGGAAGAAACGGACATCCTCTTCAAGAAGTCATCGCTGGTTCGTTTGCCCATTCGTTTGGGTGCGGATGTATTCACCAAAGGGGCGATCGGCAAGCGCAATGAAGAGCGACTCATCTTGGCCATGGAATCCTTTGATCGGATCATGCGGGTCAATGATGTTCAGGCTTTCCGTGCCTGTGCGACTTCGGCCATGCGGGAATCTTCCAACGGAGCAAAGGTCGTGGAGCACATTCGCGAGGCCACCGGCATTGATATCGAGATCATCGATGGAGTGGAGGAAGCCCGCCTGATCTTTTCCACCAATGTTCTGGAGCAGTTCAAAACAGAAGAAGATGCTTTTCTCTACATCGATGTGGGCGGCGGGAGCACAGAATGCACACTGATCAAAGGTTCCGAGATCGCCGACAGCAAAAGTTTCAATATTGGCACGATCCGCCTGCTCAATGGAACGGACAAGAAGTCGGAGTGGAAGGCCATGAGGGCCTGGCTCAAGGAACTTACTGCAGGCATGGACGATATTTCCATGATCGGCAGCGGCGGCAACATCAATCGCTTGTACAAAATGAGCGGAAAGGGCGCCGGTGTTCCACTCAGTCTGGATTACCTGGAGGGGCAGTACGTATTCTTGAAAAAATTCACAACTGAAGAGCTCGTCAAGCGGCTGGATCTGAATACGGATCGGGCCGACGTGATCGTTCCGGCGTCCAAGATCTACATCAGTGCCATGGAATGGGCAGGGAGCAAGAAGATGTTCGTGCCAAAGGTCGGTTTGAGCGATGGCATCGTGCGCGACCTCTTCAAGCGCGAACAGGGGTCGATGCCTCAATAAGTTCTGTCGATCGGAGCAGCTGTCGAAGCGCTTTATTTTTGTCAAAAATTCAAAAATGGCCGTACAAATAGCAGACGACAGCAATTTCCAGCAGCTCTTGCAGGAGCGCGAATTCAGCGTGGTCAAGTACCATGCAGATTGGTGCGGCAACTGCAAGCTGTTCGCTCCAAAATTCAAGCGCGTATCCAATGAGGAAGCCTTTGCACACATCGGGTTCATTGAGGTGGATGCAGAAAAGAATCCCGAGGCGCGTCGTGCGGCGGGAGTGGACAGTCTTCCTTATTTGGCCCTGTTCAACAGATCCGGTCTTTTGGAGGGTTCGGCCAGCAGCAAGGAGGAATATCTAAGGGAATTGATCGAGAAAGCCGACCCTAAATGAGGATCGCTGCCATCAAGGAATTGGTCAGTCGGTATTCGATCGACGAACTCATCCAAGCTGAAGAGGCCCTCTTGGATGAAAGGGAACCGGCCATCGATCTGGGCCCGGACGATCCAGGTGATCAGCTCACCCACATCAGTGGGGCTTTGGATATTTTACGGGATGTGCAGGAAGGAGCAGACCCCAAGGCGGCGCTGCGCAAATTCACTCAGCGCGTGCGCAACAGCATTTCCTGAGTTTCCAGCTTGTTCTACTGCTGCGGATCCACATCGAGGATCACGCGAACACCCTTCATGACGGGCAGAGACGAAACATCATCCAAGGCCGATCTGAGCGCTTCTTTCGTTCGTGTCGGGGAGCCCTTCCGGGTTACTTTCAGTAGGAATTGACGCAGGTAGCGGTTCTTTAGGCGCGCCACCACGGGTTCTTCCGGACCGAGCAAGGAAGCGCCAAATATCCGGGTCAGATGCGCTCCGACCTGTCGGGCGGCCTCCTGTACCTGATGCCGATCGGGATGGGCGAGCAGAATCCGGATCAGCCGACTGAAAGGTGGGTAGTGGTACTGCTTTCTGAAGTAGCGTTCCCTCCGGTAGATCGCCTCATAGTCGTAATCGCGAAGATCCTTGAGCAGGTCGAGGCCAACGTCTTTGGTCTGCAGCAACACCTTTCCGCCTTCCAAACCACGGCCAGCTCTTCCGCTGACCTGGGCCACCAATTGGAAACAGCGTTCGCTGGTGCGGAAGTCCGGATAATTCAGCAGCCCATCTGCTGAGATCACCCCGACCAGTCCTACATTTTTGAAGTCGAGGCCCTTGGTGACCATCTGTGTGCCGATGAGCATTTGGGTCTCGTTGCGCTCGAACCGATCGATCAGTTGCTGCATCTTTCTTCGGCTCCTTGCATTGTCCAGGTCGAGGCGTTCGATCCCACATTCGGGGAAGAGCTTCTGCAGCCGTTCTTCGATGCGCTGGGTCCCGACCCCTTTTACCCGATTCGTGCCCAAGCGGCATTCACTACAGTCGGACCGATACTTCTCCCGATGGCCGCAGTAATGGCAGCGCAGCTGATGGCCATAACGATGATAACTCAGGCTGATGTCGCAATTCGGGCAGCCGGGCACGTGTGCACACTGATCACAGAGAACGTACGGACTGAACCCTCTCCGGTTTTGGAAGAGAATGATCTGTTCGCCTTTATCCAGCGTCTCTTGTATGGCCTGTAAGAGTTCAGGGCCCAACAGTTCCTCTTCTTCTGGTAATTGAGACACATTGCACAGACGGATCTCGGGCAACTGGAAATTGCCGTACCGATGGTTCATCCGAACACAGGCAAATCGTCCCTTTTCAACGTTTTCCATGCTCTCCAGTGAAGGGGTGGCCGAACCGAGCACAATGGAACAGGGCCGATGCATGGCGCAGTAGAGAGCGAGGTCCCTTGCGTGGTAGCGTGGAGCCGGATCCTGCTGTTTGTAGGTGGTTTCGTGTTCTTCATCCACCACGATCAGATCGAGTTCCCGGAAGGGCAGCAATAGCCCAGAACGGGCCCCGAGGACCAGAAGCGGATCTCCGCGGTTGATCCGTTTCCAGATCCGTGTTCGCTCTAATTCCGGCATCATTGAGTGGTAGATCACCACTTTGTCTCCAAAGAACCGCTGTAGCCGCTGGATCATTTGGGTGGTGAGTGCGATCTCCGGCATGAGGAACAGTGCCTGTCGCTTTTTCCCAATCGCTTCCTCGATCAGATGGGTGTACACTTCCGTCTTGCCCGAGGAGGTCACCCCGTAGAGCAGAACGGCCTTGTTCTCATCGAATCCTTTCTTGATGCTTTCCAGTGCTTCATTCTGTTCTTCTGACAGTTTGTGCAAAGGCTGCACTTCGGCTGGCGCGCCTTGAAGGGGATCCATCGAGAACTCTTCGATCAGTCCTTTCTTGATCAGGGCATTGAGAAGCGACGAGGGAAAGGGCCGGGGACAGATCTCGCGTCGGAGGAGCTGTCTTTTTTCGCCGCCTTTTTCCAGCAGAAAAAGCAGCAGTTCCAATTGTCGTGGAGCTCTGCTCTTCTCGATGAATGCATGGAGTTCCTGATCATCGGCTGCTGTACGGATGGCCTTTTCTCCGAGTTTACCATTCTTTCGGCTCCAGCGATCATGCAGGGCCAAAACTTCGCTATCGATCCAGTGACGGACGCGAGACATGGAAACTTTGTCTCCCAGCCGATCCATCAATTCCTTCATCTGCATCCCTTCGTCGGGCAGGAAATGCAGCAGCTGGTCTTCTCCTTCTTCCGATTCCAGCCACTCTGCAGCAGTTCGATGAGTTCATCGATGTAGGTGATCGTCTCCGGAATGAGAACGGCTTCTGCACCCGTCACGATCCCGCTGTGCAGGGCAATGAATCCGGCGTCTCTGCCCATTACCTCGATGATGAACATACGGCCATGGGATGTGGCCGTGTCCCGGATCTTATCCACCGCATCCACGACCGTATTGACCGCTGTATCGAATCCAATAGTGTGGTCGGTGCCGAACAGATCGTTGTCTATGGTTCCCGGGCATCCCATGACCCGGATTCCGTGTTCCTGATGGAATGCTTGTGCCCCTCTGAAGGAGCCATCGCCACCTATGACCACCAGGCCTTCGATGCCTCTTTTTTTCAGCTGACGAAAGGCTTCAGCGCGTCCGTCGACTGTTCGGAAGGCCTTGCTTCTTGCAGATTTCAGAATGGTTCCGCCCTTCTGGATGATGTTGCTCACATCCCTTGCCTGCATGGGCTTGATATCTCCTTCGATCATGCCCTCGTATCCTCTGTAGATGCCGTACATCTCCACACCATGAGCGATGCCTGTTCGGACGACGGCACGCAGGCAGGCATTCATCCCCGGTGCATCTCCTCCAGAGGTAAAGACCGCTATTTTTTTCATGAATTCGCTATTGAATGGATGTTGCCGTCCAAAGTTCGCAATTGGTCGGAATTCATTCGGCGTGGCGCTTCTTTTTTGAACCCTGGAATAATTCGAAACCACTCCACTTGCACGCGATGTCCCCGTTGAGTACACTGAATTTTTTGGACGGTCTCAGACCGATACTGCCTATTTCTTCCGGCAATAGGATCCAGGCGTTCCAGCCTGAATAGTTCTTTTTCAGTCGATCCCCGATGGAGGAGAAGAAGGAGCCCGCATCCACTGTCATTTTTCGTCCATAGGGGGGGTTGGCCAAAAGCAGTCCGCCGCTTCCAGTGGGCGGCTCGCTGTGGAAGAAGTCACCTTGTTCCACACGGATGACTTCCAAAAGCTCTGCCTCTTCCAGGTTCTTGTGCATTTTCCGCAAGGCATTAACATCCTTGTCCATCCCGAGGAAGCTGACCTGCGGATCGCGCACCCGGTCCAGGCGGGAGTTTCGGATCTGGGTGTAGAGATCTTCATCGTAATCTGGCCAGTTCTGGAATCCAAAGCCATCGCGAAAGATCCCTGGTGGAATTTGCATGTGCTGCAGGCAGGCCTCGATCAGCAAGGTGCCTGAGCCGCAGAAAGGGTCAAGAAGATCCTTTCGGCCATCCCATCCGGATCTCTTGATCAGCCCAGCAGCCAGCACCTCATTCAGCGGCGCCCTTCCGGTTTCTTTGCGGTAGCCTCTCTTGAAAAGCGGGTCTCCACTTGCATCCAGAGAAATATGAACCTCGGAATCAGAGATCATCAGATCGATCTGAACGTCCGGTCGGTAGCGTTCCACATTGGGACGCTTTCCGGTCTTCTTTCGCATCTGGTCCACAAGGGCATCCTTCAGCTTAAGCGCGGCAAACTGGGAGTGGGGGAAATGTTCGGAGTGGACGGTGAACTGTATGGCAAAGCTCTGTCCGTCACCGAGAACCTCATTCCAGGGAAGTCTGGTAGCGCATGCATACAGCTGATCCGTATCGTGGGCAGAGAAGCGGGCAATGGGCATTAGGATCTTGAGTGCGGTGGACAGACTCAAACAGGCCTTGTAAAGAAACCCTTTGTCGCCCGAGAAGCTGACGGCCCGGTTGAGTGTTTTGACATCCCGAGCACCCAGTTCGAGCAACTCACGGCTCAGAAGGTCCTCGTAGCCTTTGAATGTCTTGGCGACGAAGACCAGATCTTTCCGATCGGCACCGTACAGCCAGCCGCTCTTTTTCATGGGCTTGAAGGTACGCCGCCTTGATTAGCTTTATAGCGATGAACAATTGGCCCTTCGCTCGCGCAGATGAGCTCATCATCCTGGCGTATCTGGTCTTCGCACTCTGGATCGCACTCAGATACAGGAAACAGGCTTCACGCTCTTTCAGCGACTTCATCCTCGGCGGCAGGTCGCTGCCTTGGTATTTGGCCGGATTGAGCATGGTCGCCACCACCTTCGCAGCAGACACTCCTCTTTGGGTAACGGAAAAGGTGGCCCAGCATGGGGTCTCGGGGAACTGGTTGTGGTGGAATATGCTGATCGGCGGCATGCTGACCACTTTCTTTTTTGCCCGGTATTGGCGGCGTGCGGGCATACTCACCGAACTGGAATTGCTCGAATTTCGCTATTCGGGAAAGGCGGCTTCCTGGCTGCGCAGTGTTCGTGCGGTGTATCTGGGCGGTTTCTTGAACCTGGTCATCCTCGCTTGGGTGAACAAGGCCATGCTGGTCATCATTTCCGTATTCTTCGATATGACGGAATCGGAGGCTCTTGGCTGGGTCTTCGGGCTGATGGCCTTTGTGGCGGCATACAGTGCGCTCTCTGGCTTGAAGGGAATTGTGGTTACGGATGCGGTACAATTCATCATGGCCATGACAGGATCGGTCGTATTGGCCGTGGTCGTTTTGCGTCAGCCTGAAGTAGGTGGCCTGAGCGGATTGCAGCAGCGCTTGCCGCAGTGGCGGTTGGATTTCTTTCCTTCCTTTTCGTCCCAGCCCGATCAGCTGATCGGCGCCTTCAGCATCAGCATCGGTGCCTTTCTGAGTTATTTCACGCTCCAGTGGTGGGCCAGCTGGTATCCGGGAAATGAGCCGGGGGGCGGTGGCTACATCTCCCAGCGGATGATGGGTTCCAAGACGGAAAAGGATGCGGTCCATGCGTCGCTGTTCTTTCAGATCGCGCATTATGCATTGCGTCCATGGCCCTGGATCATTGTTGCATTGGGTGCCTTGTTGCTCTACCCAGGCCTCGGACTTGAGGATTCGAGCAAGGGATATGTACTGGCCATGAAGGATCTTTTGCCGGCCGGACTGAAGGGCTTGCTCTTTGTGGCCTTTTTATCTGCCTATATGAGTACGATCAGTACCCAGCTGAACTGGGGCGCAGGCTATCTCACACACGACCTTTGGGGACGCTTCGCCATTTCCGTAAAGGATGCTTCAAGGGAGCGCAAACTGGTCCGCAGTTCACGGGTCTTCACTTTGCTGTTGATGCTGCTCTCCATGCCGTTGACCGCCCGTTTGGGAATGATCGATGAAGCGGCCAATTTTCTGATTCGAAGCGGAGCGGGTCTGGGACTTGTGCTCATTCTCAGATGGTATTGGTGGCGGGTGAATGCATGGAGTGAGATCTCAGCCACCATTCTGCCCATCGCAGGCATGTTGCTGTCCACGTATTGGCTGGAAAATGCACTCGGGCCCGAATTTGTCGCGGCCAACGGCTCCTTCTATTTCACTGTGGCCTTCACCACATTGGGTTGGCTGCTTGTTACTTTCCTTACCCCAGCAGAATCTGAAGCGACGCTTTCGCGCTTCTACCAAAAGGTCCGTCCCGATGGCATTTGGAAGATAGGGGGGCAGAGAAAAGCACACTTCAATGTCTTTCGACTCATTGCCTGGCTCATGGCCGTAGTTCTGACCTATTCTGCCCTTTTTGGCGTGGGCGCTCTGCTCCTTCATCCAGGTTCGGAGTGGATGTACTGGACCCTGTCGGCGGTGATCAGCGGGAGCGTATTCATTTGGGCCTTCAGAAAAAGCGAGCATGCCGCAGCCCTTTGACCCGCTCGATTACGGACTGCTGGTCCTGGGCGGGTTCGCGGCTGGTGTGATCAATTCTCTGGCGGGAAACGGTTCGGCCATCACCCTCACTCTTTTGATGGGCATGGGTCTCTCACCCGCCTGGGCCAATGCCACCAATCGCATCGGGGTCGTCTTTCAAACCATCACGGCTGTCCTTAGTCTTCCCCGGAATGAGCAACTTCGCGAACTGAGAAAAAAAACTTCGGCTTGGATCCTTCCATCCGTGCTGGGAACGATCATAGGGGCCTGGTGTGCAGATGAGGTCCCGGAAGTATGGTTGAATCGTTCGATCGGCGGGGTGATGCTCTTCTTGCTGCTCACATTGATATTCAAGCCCCAAAAATGGCAGGTGGGCAGCAGTGAAGTGAAAAGAGACGGCGGGATCAAAATGGTTCTCTATTTCTTTCTGATCGGACTGTACGCAGGCTATCTGCAGATGGGCATCGGGATCATGATCCTGGCCGTATTGGTCCTTTCGGCGCGATACACACTGGTAGAGGCCAATGTGGTCAAATTGCTGATCGCTCTGGTTTTGACCGTTCCTGCTTTTTTTGTGTTTTCGTTCTCTGGAAAGATGAATTGGCCCATGGGCATCACTTTGGGCATCGGTCAAATGCTGGGCGCCTGGTTCGGCACACGGCGATTGCTTCAGCACCCCAGGGCAGCCATCTGGATCCATTATCTGCTCATATTCATCCTGAGCTATGCCGTACTCCGAATATTCGGTCTGTTCAAGTTCTTTGCATTCTGAAAGACGAGACGCTTTACTTTCGTTGGTTCGATCAACAAAGACAAGCAGTAGATGATCCAAAACATGATTTGGCTATTGGGCGCGGTATGGACTGCATTGCTGCTGGGCCTCCTGCTTCCCCTGCAAAAGGAACGGCTGAGCAAGTGGGTGCTCACGTCGAGTGGGGCCTACCTTCTGGCGATCGCTGTTTTGGAGCTTTTCCCGCTGGTCTACAGCGGTATCACCGATCACGATGCTCTTCACAAATTGGGTCTCTGGGTATTGGCGGGCTATATGCTGCAACTGCTGCTCGAGCTTTTTTCGGGCGGTGTTGAGCATGGTCATCGGCACATCGGATCACTCCAGCCCAAGCGCATTCCATGGGTATTGCTCATTGCTCTTTTTCTTCATGCCTTTCTCGAAGGCCTGCCGGTGGGCGCAATGGGAGAGGATCCAAGTGCGCGCAAACTGACGCTGGCCATAGCCTTCCACAGTTTTCCGATCACTCTCGTGTTGTTCAGCATGTTGCGCTCCCTCGACCTGAGTACTTCATTCAGTTCCATCGTCATTCTCCTTTTTGGCTGTATGCCCGTCAGCGGGATCTTGCTTGCCGATCAGATGGCTTTTCTGCAGTCTGCAGAACGTGAGTTGACAGCTCTGGCCTTGGGTGTATTCCTGCACGTATCCACCACCATCATCTTTGAAAGTGCGAAAGGGCATTCGTTCAATCTGGCCAAGTTCATTTCCATTCTTTTGGCCTTTGCACTGGCCTTTTTGGCCCATGAGCTCATTTGAAGCGACTATCGGCGGATAGGCAATTCTGAACGGGAGGGAAGCAGGGGCACGGCCATCCGTCTATATTTGCAGTTCAATTTCAAATACCAAAAGCAATGGGCGTATTAGTGGGGAAGAAAGCCCCTCAATTCACAGCAAAAGCGATCATCAATGGAGAAGAGATCGTCGATGACTTTTCACTGGATCCGTACCTCGGAAAGAAGTATGTGATCCTTTTCTTTTACCCAAAGGATTTCACTTTCGTTTGTCCGACCGAACTCCACGCATTCCAGGAGCGTTTGTCTGATTTCCAAAGCAAGGATGTCGAGGTCGTAGCGGTTTCCACCGATACCGAACAAAGCCACTGGGGCTGGCTTCAGCTCAGCAAGGACAAAGGCGGTATCGAGGGGGTGACCTATCCGATCGTTGCGGACACCAACAAGACGATCTCCACCAACTACGATGTCTTGGCGGGTTCTTATTACTACAATGAAGATGAAGAGCTCTGCTCTGAAGGCGAGCTGATCGCATACCGTGGTTTGTTCCTGATCGACCGCGACGGTAAGGTCCGCCACCAGCTGGTGAATGACTTGCCATTGGGCAGAAATGTGGACGAGGCCATGCGTATGGTCGATGCGCTGCAGCACCTCGAAGCCAAAGGCGAGGTTTGCCCGGCGAATTGGAGCGAAGGGAAGGAGGCGATGAAGGATACGCACGACAGCGTCGCGGACTACCTCTCCAAGAACTGACCGGAGGCACACCCACATGAACGACTAAAGCCCTTCAGTGAAGGGCTTTTTTTATGCAAAGAAGGAAGCAGGTTCAATAAGTGGCCGTCTCGCCCAATTGCACCTTGAGTACGTTGTCCAGAAGTTTTTCGAGCGAAGAGAGGCCCTCAGGCGCTTCCGTGCGGTGCACCACCTGTTTGATGCGTTTTCCATTGAGCGTCAATTCGGTGATACAGGAAGGCAGATCGGAAACCGGCGGATGGTCATACACATCTTCCAACTCGGCGTAGCGAACAGCTTCGATCTTTTTGATGATCTCTGAAACCTGATCCTGAGAAAGCGGCTCCTCCCGGATCCCCATTGTGGCTACAAATCGTTCGCCCTGATAAAAGATTTTGGCTGCACTCAGATCGAATCGGGCCGAGTAGACCGGGCACTGACCGAAGCACTCTGTTCTGCGGATGGACAGTTCCACCTGATTTTGGTCGGTCTCGGCGAGTTCCCGATAGACCGATGGACTGCATGCCGAAAGGACGAGCAAAAGCAGACCAATGATGTATGTCTTTCTGATCATTGTCTTCTCATTCTTCGGTTGGACTTGAGTTGTTCCTGCTGGTTCTTGGCCATAGCGTCCAATCGCTGCTGGAACTTGCTCTGCTTTTTGGGTTTTTTCCTGTTCTCTTCGAGTTTGGCAAGGATCTTCTCGTCATTCACCATTTTGCGAATGCCGTACTGTTGGGAGAAGGTGAGCACATTGGAGACAAAGTAATAGTAGCTCAGACCCGCCGCATAATTGTTGAAGAAGCCCAGGAACATGATCGGCATGAGGTACATCAGGTACTTCATCTGCGGAAATTGTGCGTTCTGCTGGGTGAGTTGCTGGTTGAAGTAGGTGTAGATCAGTGTGGACAGGGTCATCAGCAGGGTGAACAGGCTGACATGCGCTCCGTAAAAGGGGATATCGAAGGGCAGATCCAAAATGGAGTCGAAGGTAGACAGATCTGTCGCCCATAGAAAAGACTGCTGACGAAGTTCGATGGAGGCGGGGAAGAATCGGAAAACTGCAATCAGGATGGGGAACTGTAGGAGCATGGGGATGCATCCACCCAGCGGATTCACTCCGGCCTTTCGATAGAGATCCATCATGGCGCTCTGCTTCTTCATGGGATCCTTGTCTGCAAACTTCTCATTCAGCTGATCGATCTCGGGCTTGAGCACCCGCATCTTCGCCATGGAGAGGT